>JACQRQ010000153.1 GCA_016206405.1 Elusimicrobiota bacterium
GACACTTCCGGAGCGAAAATCGCGCCGCTCTCGTAGTAATATTGGGCGCCGCGATGCTCCAGCTCCGTAAATTCCGGAAAACGATCCGGGGCTTTGGGGATTCCCAGGCTGGGCCAAAATATAAGGCCTTTCTTGGCGACATGCCCTTGTCTGAGCTCATACGGTCCCACTTTCACAAGGGGCGGGACGGCCCCCCCCTCCCAGCGTGTGAAGCTGAAGATGTTAAATCGGATCATGCCGGCCAATCCCGCGGTGATGAAGCAGCCCAGCGTCAAGAGAAACATGCTTCTGGCCGCCTTGGCCGTCACCAGCTCTTCCCGCTCGTCTCTTTCCCTGAAACCCGATATTCTCGCCAGCAGGTTTTCTCGAAATCCGGAGCTGGCGATGAGGCAGCCGCAGAAGTAGGCCGCCGACAAAAACCATAAGTTCATCAGCCATCCCCATGCCGGCGCCAGGCGCTCCATGACGCCGGCAGCGCCCGCGCCCATTTCCGGGAGAAGAAAAACGAGCAGCGCCGGGACCGCGAAAGCGGCCAAAAACAGCAAGACCGCCCTGTGCAGGAACGCACTAATCTCATTTATTTTTTGCATTTCGCCCTCCAAGCGATTCGACGCGAAATATCTCCTCAATCGTCTTTCCAAAAAATCCGGCCAGGAGAAAGGCCAGTTCGAGAGACGGCCTGTACTCCCCGTTTTCAATGTAATTGATGGTCACGCGGGTCACGCCCACGGCCTGGGCGAGATCCTCCTGAGTCAGGTTTCGCCGCGCGCGCAATTCCTTAAGATTGTTGGTGATGCTGAGCGTGGAACTTTTTCCCATGTCTAACTTCCTTTACATTATATTGTAAAGGAACCTTTACATTTTGTCAAGACCCAATTTTGCCACCCCGAATTCCCCGCGGAAATCCGGCGGGCCGGACTCCATGCTATAATACCTTTATGAAATCGGGTTTTCCTGAATTTAAAGGCGAGCCCGGCTGGAGCGAAGTGTGGCCTTTTCCGTTTTTGGAGGCGCGCCGCTCTTTCACCGGGCCGGCGGGGATGGAAGAGGTCGGCATGCGCTATTTCAAGACCGCGGAGGGAACCCTCGTGGCCAAAATATGGTTCGGCCCGTCCGCGGAGGGCGCCCCCGGCCGCGTGCACGGCGGGGCGCTTCTCACGGTTCTCGATGAGGCCATGGGCGCGGCCGCCTGGGTGGCCGGCTTTCCCGTGTTGACCGCGCGCCTTGAGACCGCCTTCAGGCGCGGGGTGCCTTTGGCCGTAGAGCTTCTGACCGAGACCAAGCTGCTGCAAACCGGAGGGAGAACCCTCCGCATCGAAGGCAGCATCACCGACCGCGCCGGAATGGTTTATGCGCAGGCGAATGGGATTTTCGCCCGGCTGACGGCCGAACAGGTGAAAACAATTTTCAGCCGCGTCACGCCGGCATAGCGGCGCTGAACCCAAATTCCCCCTGTGGGGAATTCTGCCTCAGGCAGAATTCAGGTCAATATATCGGAGCTAGGATTTTTGCCGCGCGGTCTCGAACGCGGGGGTTGGACATCGGCTCCGCCACTGTCCGGATCCCGCCCGGCCCCCGCAGTTGGATCCGGTACGGGCGGCCGAGCGCGACGGTGAGATGCTGAAAGACGAACAAATCCGCCGCGTCGTCGGCCCAATTGACGCTCCCGTACAAGGACGCGAAAGGGGAGCTTGAAAGTTGGGCGTAAACCTGCGCGGCTTGGGAAGCCTTGAGCGACGGAGGATTGAAGCCGTAGAAGTGCAGGCTGGAGCGAAGCGGGAAATCATTTTCCGGACGCGGCTGCCTATAAGAATCCCACACGTCCCAGGATACGCCGGTCGGTCGGGACAGAGCCTCGGCCACTCCCCCGTCCGTGTAAGGGGTCAAACCCGCGACATAATCGAAGGCATGGGCGGACTCATGCGCCACCGAGTAGAGCATGCCGGAACCTCCCTTCCCGGCGTCGATGGACACGGCGGCTTTTCCGCGGAAGACGCTGTGTTCCCGCCGCGTCAAAGTCTGGGACAGGGTTTGTTGGAAGGCCGCCGGATTAAATACCATATACACATAGACCCGGCTGGAGGAGTCCAGCGTCCATTCCGTGATGCCGTTGCCCTTGAGACCCGAGACGAAATAAGCGGCGATGAGGCGCTCGTTGAGAACCGCCCTCATCCGCGGAGGCAGGCCCTCGACGGCCTGCGCCCAAACTCGCCTTTCGGACGCCGTCGGGTGGTAGGCCTTGTATTTTGGCGCTTCATCCGCCCAGCGCCACCACTCCAAGAGCCATTCGGGAATCTCCTCAATTCTTTCCGCCGCGGGACGGGAGGACGCATCGAAAGAATACGCGGAGAGCGATTTGCGGTCCGGCGGAGCGGCAGAAGCAGGAGCGCATAGGGCAAGAAGAACGGCAAGCTTCAACATGCCGACATTATATATTTTTGCAGAGGTCATGCCTTAAGCCCATGATTTCAACAAGCCCCCTTTCAAAGTCCCAATACCTGCGCGGCCTGCAGTGCCTTAAGTCCCTATGGCTTTACCGCAACCGCAAGGACCTCCTGCCCGAAACGCCTCCCTCCCTGCAAATGATTTTCGACCAGGGACATGAAGTCGGCAAACTGGCATGGAAGCGCTTTCCGGGCGGCGTCCTCATCGAGGCGGATCATCTGCACCCCGAAGAGGCCCTGCAGGCGACCGGTGCGGCCGCGAAATCCGGCGCGAACATCCTTTATGAAGCCGCGGCCCTTTTTGACCGGGTCCTCATCCGCGCCGACATCCTCGCGCGCAATGACGCCCAGACCTGGGACATGGTGGAAGTGAAGAGCTCGGCGGACCTCAAAGAAGTGTACCTGCATGATCTGGCCATCCAGCGCCACGTTCTGGAGGGCGCCGGATTCCCCATCGGCAAGACTTTCCTCATGCACATCAACACCGATTACGTTCGCCGCGGCGACATCGACGCCGGAAGCTTTTTCACGCTCCGGGACCTGACGGAGGAGGTTAAAGGACTATTAAGAAACGTGCCGGAAAAAGTGCGGGTTTTCCAACAGACGGCCGCGTTGGACTCCGCGCCCGAAATCGACATAGGCCCCCACTGCAGCGCCCCCTACGATTGCGAGTTCACCGGTCATTGCTGGCGGCATATTCCCGGCTATTCCGTCTACGACGTCGTCCGCATTTCCGGGGCGAAAGTCGCGGCGCTTCGCGACATGGGAATCCTGGAGATCAAAGACATCCCCGACGGCTTCGCTCTCAGCGACGCGCAGCGGCTGCAGGTGCTGGTCGAGAAAAGCGGCCGGCCGCATGTGGACGCGCCGGAGATCGCCGGGCTCTTGAATGCGCTGGAATATCCGCTGCACTTTCTGGATTTTGAAACCGTCAACCCGGCCATTCCGCCTTATGACGGACTGCGTCCCTTCCAACAAATCCCCTTCCAGGCCTCGCTCCACCTCGTCGCAAGCCCCGGGGCTCCGCTGCAGCATATGGATTTCCTTGGCGACGGCACGGCCGACCCCCGCGAGAATCTGGCGGCCTGGCTCGCCGGCTCCGTCGGCGCAGAAGGCTCCGTGATCGCCTACAACGCCTCCTTTGAAGGGCGCTGCCTGAAGGACCTGGCGCAAGCCTTCCCGGCCCGCGGCCCGGCCCTTGAGTCCATCCAAGCAAGATTGTGGGATATCGCGGCTCCGTTTCGAAAAGGCCTTTACGTCCATCCCGGCTTCCGCGGGAGTTGGTCTATGAAATCGGTCCTGCCCGCTCTGGCGCCCGGCATGAGCTACGCAAACCTAGCGGTCGCCGACGGGGCGCAGGCGCAGTCGGCGTATTTGCGCATGATGCGCGGAGTCCTCTCCCAGGAGGCGGCGCAAGAAACGAGGCGCGCCCTGCGGGAATATTGCGGTCAGGACACTCTGGGCATGGTGGAAATTCTCAGGCGTCTTGAGGAAATAGGCGGCGGGCGGGGAATCTAAAGCTTCCCAATGACTTCGGAAACGTGGCCGGCGACGCTGACCTTGCGCCAAACCTCTTGGATGAGGCCGTCGGGTCCTATCAAAAAAGTCGAGCGCTCGACCCCCATGTATTTGCGCCCATACATGGATTTTTCCTTCCACACACCGTAGGCCGAGCAGATTTTTTTGTCCTCGTCGGCCAGAAGCGGGAACGGCAGCTTGTATTTTTCCTTAAACTTGACGTGCGACTTGCCGGAGTCGGGGCTCACGCCCAGCACCGCCGCGCCGCTTTTCGTCAAGCCGGAGAGATTGTCGCGGAAATCGCAGGCCTCGGTGGTGCAGCCGGGGGTGTCGTCCTTGGGATAGAAGTAAAGCACCAGCGTTTTCCCTTGGTAATCCGCCAGGGAGCGGCCGCGGCCCTGATCGTCAACGCCCTCAAACACGGGCGCCCGGTCGCCGGCCTTAAGTTCCAATGGTTTGCTCGCGCTCACCCCGTGAATATAGCAGAAATTCCATCCCCCCTTCAAGCGCCCCCTTGAAATTCCCCGAAAGGCATGGTATCCTTTAGTAGGAAAGTAAGAAATAGTAGGACAATCGGAGAAAAATCATGGTTACACGCATGCGAGAAAAAGGGCAGGTTACGATTCCGGCGGGCATAAGGGAATCTTTGCACCTTTCCAAGAATTCCATACTATCGGTCGCCAAAGTGGGCGGCGGGATTTTATTGACCCCCAAGCCTTCCGTTTATGAAGCCGCTTCGGCACGGTTCGTAAAGGCGGCTGAAGAAAAGGGGATCACACTGGATGATCTCTTGAAGGACTTGAAAAAGATCCGGCATAAAGATTCCTAGATGGCTGTTCCCCCGTTTCGGATTTTCTTTGACACAAGCGTTTATATCGCCGCTCTACTTTCCCCCGAGGGCGCTGCCGGGGAGTTGCTGCGTCTGGTTGAAGCCGGGGTCGTCCGGATGCTCGTTTCCGATGAAGTGATTATAGAAGCCGACAGGGTTCTTTCAAGAAAATTCCCGGAACTCATCCAGGATAGCCGCAGCCTTTGGAAACATCTTGGCCCAGAGATCGCGCCCAATCCAACCGCCGCTCAGGTCAAACCATTCTTGGTTTTGTTGGCCAAGGGCGACGCCTCGATTCTTTGCTCGGCCCGCTTGGCAAAGGCATCGGCGTTCGTCACATGGAACACGCGCGACTTCATGCGTCCCGGCGTCAAAACGCTTGTTGATTTTCCCATCGTGGTGCCCGCAGATGGGCTTAAGCTCTTTAGGAAGTGGATAGAGCCCTTTTTAGGGGAATAATAGGACGGTTTTTCTGTGGTTTCGGATGCCCTGCCTTCATTTGGCCCACTGTTTGATCGCAAGACCTGCCCCCGCCGCCCGACAACTATAAACCCATTCACATCCGGCTCCATCCGAAAGCCATTCGATGGGCCAAATCGGAGGCGAAGCGCCGGGGCATAGGCTATCAAACGGTGATCAACCAGGCTCTCCTTGCGAGAGCGGCCTAGCCGAAATTCCGGACGGCGGGGTTTCGGTCGACGTTAGCCCGATTTTCAGACCCGGATTTATATCCGGTCCATCGAGCGCTTCCGCGCCCATCAAAGTCAACCGCCAACCTGCTGACAATCTTTCCTAAGTGTCAAACCTGATGCTGGCTCACTGGCTTGAGTGTCACACCTGGCACTGGCTTGGCTCGTGACAATGACTTGACTTCGTGTTTGAAGTTTAGGTCCGGGGGGACTAGAACCTTATCTCAATGCGGTTGTTGCTTTGATATTCTGCTTTTTTTGTACAATGCAGTTTCCCGACCAAAAAGATGATTGCCCTTCGGATATTTTCAGTCGCATTGCCATGGGCGCTCACTGGCAGCATTTGCCTCGCGCAGACGCAGGCCGTAGCGCTCCCGCCGGAGCCGATGGAGAAGAGCGTCGTCGTCATTGGGGCCGGAATTTCCGGCCTGACCGCCGCCTATCATCTCCACAAGGCCGGCTTCAAAGTCATCGTTCTCGAAGCCGGCGGCCGCGTCGGCGGCCGCATGGGCACGGATGTCGTGGATGGAGTCGTCATCGACTATGGAGCCAAATATCTCTCCAGCGCCTACGCCACCTTGATGCCTTTGATCGAGGAACTGGGACTCCGAAAGGACATTAAGGAAGTGGATCACCGCCAGGGATTGGTTCTGCGCGACGGGAAACCGAGAAAAATCGATCCCGACAGCCCCTTCTCATCGCTGTTGAGCGGACTGCTGGGGCCCCGGAGCTGGCTGAAATTCGGCTGGTATGTGGTTCAAACGCGCCGGTCGGCTCGCCGAATTGATGCGGCGGATTTCTACGCCTGGTGGGCCGGCCTCGATGATGAGACGGCGGCAAGCTGGTACGGCAGGCGTCTGGGGACTGAAATTGCCGATTTCGTCATCAGCCCCATGCTGGAAGGGTTGTTTTTCCAAGCCGCCGATGAAGTGTCCAGAGCCATTCCGCATATATTCATAGCTTTTTCCGGAAAAGCGGGTAAAACCTTGGTTCTGACACAAGGGATCGGCTCTTTGCCTCAGGCTTTGGCGCGTATGGTGGAGGTAAGGCTGAATACTCCCGTCCAAAGAGTCGAGTCGGATCCGGATCACGTGAGAGTCACATCCGGAACGGAGATTGTTACCGCCGGCTGGGCGGTCCTGGCGGTCCCGGCCTCCGCGGCCGGGAAGATATATCCTCAGGCGGATGAATTCGAGCGGGAACTCATGGCCTCCGGCTACAGCTCCACGATCTATATCGCCGTCGCCATGGACCCTGGAGGACCAAAAAAAAACGCCCTGGCGGGAGCATCGGGGCTGCTGATACCTCAAAAGGAGCAGAATGACATCGCTTCCATCGCCCTGGAGTCGGCCGTCGTCCCCGGGAGAGTCTTGATTGGCGATTTAGTTCACGTCTACTTGGCCAAGAACGCCACGAACCAGCTTATCGGCAGTCCCGACGAGGAGATAGTGAAGCGCATGATGCCTCAGGTCGAAAAATATCTGCCCGGAGTTTCCCAGAGAATGCGTTTTGCCCGCGTTTATCGCTGGAAGGAGGCTATCGCCTTGATGCCGGTCGGAAAGGGCGGGGATATCCTGCAATACAGGCAAAGCCGATCTTCGAAGCACCGCGTCTGGCTGGCCGGGGACTACACGGCGATTTCATCCGGAGACGGGGCGGCGGAATCGGGAATGTGGGCCGCGAATCAGATCCTCCAACGCGGCCGCCCCTGAGACCTGCCGCGCGGGACGGCGGTGTCGATTCCTTTGAGAAATCCGCGCATTGTCTTCAGGGGACGCACGGGGATCAATTCGATGAGGTTTTCATATTGCGGGACCTGGATGCTCTCGCCGGGGCGAAGGCCCATCGATGTCCGCACCGCCTCCGGGACCACGACTTGATACTTGGGAGATACGCGCACGGTCTGCATAACGTCTCCTATCGATCAGGTCCCATAATACCATACACGATCGATGCTGAAAATCAAGGGGCGCTTCTCGAATAGGGCGTTTTGAACGCCGTGTTCAGCGGGGTCTTTCCCGGCCTAGCGCCGGGGGAAGTGGTTGCAGCGGAACCGCAGGAGGCCCAGCACGCCGTAGCCGCCGTCGAACTTGAGGACGGCGATGTCGAAGTTCATCTTCAAGAAGTAGCCGATCTTGAAGTTGATCATGATGGGGCTCAAGGGCGCCCCGTTGAACTTCATGACCTCGACGGCCAGCGGGTACTGGGGCTTGGGAAGAAGGAGCAGGCTTGCGAAGGGCACGGAGCGGCTGGAGGCGATGGAGCCCGTGCGGCCGGCGAAGAAACCCAGGCCGTCGGGGGCCATGAACTCGGAGAAGTGGGCGATCATGTCGCCGTGGTTGCCCTGCATGAAGCCCGCGCTGGTCCTGACCGGCCCGAATTTCTTGCTGCGGCGAAGTAGGCGTCGCTCAAGACGCGCCCGCCCCAGGCTGCTCCGCCTTCCTAAGCGGAGGCGATGACTAAGCCGCAAACCCAATTATCAATACTTGACAATTATTGATAATTCTGCTAAAGTGGTATTATGAACGTCAATCTAGGACCTACCTTCGATAAATTCGTTGGAAAACTGCTCGCCTCCGGACTCTACCAGTCCCAGAGCGAAATCCTGCGCGAAGGCCTCCGCCTCCTTAAGGAGCGGGAGGACATGAAGAACCTCCACATGCAGGAGTTTCGCAAGGACCTGGCGATCGGAATCGAGCAGGCGGATCAGGGCCGCTTCATCGACGGCGAGAAGGTATTCCGGAAAATCCGCAAGAAGAGCCGGGAGCGCAAGCGCCAAGCGGCATGAGCCGCTTTCTTCTTACTCCCCAAGCGGAGCTCGATCTGGCCGAGATTTGGGATTACATCGCCCAGGACAGCATCCAGAATGCGGATCGTGTTTTGGATGAGCTTGAGGAAACGATGCTCGGTTTGGCCGACAATCCAGGAATGGGTCATCTCCGCGAGGAGTGGGCGGATCGCCGCCATCGTTTCTGGCCGATCTACTCCTACATCATCATGTACAGACATGAAACCAAGCCAATGCAGATTCTCCGGATCGTCAGCGGCTACCGAAATCTTGCCGAGTTATTGAAAAAGCCGCTGTAAGGAACTCGGCAGTATGGCAAGAGCCGCGGGATTTGGCTCATCCAGGCTCTTATGAGAACGCCGGGCGGGCCTTCTCGCAGGCGCGGCGGAGGAACTCCGGCGAGACATGTGCGTAGCGTTGTATCGTCGTAGACAGGTTCGAGTGCCCGAGCATCTCCTAAAGCACTCGGATCGAGGACCCGCCCTCGAGCATAGCCGTCGCGGCGCTGTACCGCACGACGTGCGGCGTCACCTTGCACAGACTGCTCCGACATGCAGCGAGTCTGAGATAGGGGGAACCACATAAGTGGTTCCCTACTAGAATATCCGTAGGAGGGGGTGCCAGGGAAGGGCGCTCCGGAGGGCGCAGGGTGTCCTGTGGACACCCGCCTTGCGCGCCCGCGACTGCGGGCAGGCCCCGAAGGGGCCCCGTTTTTCGGAGGGAATCCCTCGACAGGCCCCCAGTCAAATCATTTCCTTGGATTTTGGGATGCGCCCCGTTGGCGCGCGGCTTAGGATTTTGGCTCTTTGACCCTCGGGCGGAGGTTTGATACAATTTAGGCATCGTCGAGAACGCAAAGGAGATCAAAAATATGGCAGAAACTCTGGTTCAGAAA
>JACQRQ010000152.1 GCA_016206405.1 Elusimicrobiota bacterium
CGCGCAGGAGCGTGATGCCGCCCGCCTCGATGGCCACATCCGGTCCGCCGCCGATTGCGAATCCGACATCCGCCTGCGCCAGCGCCGGGGCGTCGTTGATGCCGTCTCCCGCCATGGCGACCCTTCTGCCGCTCTCCTGCAGTTTCCGCACGACATCGTTTTTTTCATGGGGCAGAACCTGGGCCCGGACTTCGTCGATGCCCAGCTTTTGAGCGACCGCCTCGGCCGTCGCGCGGGAGTCCCCCGTCAGCATGACGACGCGCAGGCCGCGCGCGCGCAGCTCGCGAACGGCCGCGGCCGCGGACGCCTTGATCGGATCGGAAACGCCCAAGAGCCCTGCCGCCTTGCCGTCCACGGCGACATAAAGCACGGTCTGCGCGTCGCGGCGCAGGGCTTCGGCCTTCGCTTCAAAATATTCCGGCCCAATCGCCAATTCCTCCAGCAAACGCGCGCTGCCGACGGCGACGCGGCGCCCCTCCACCAGGCCAACGACCCCCTTTCCGGGCAGCGCCTTGAATTCCTCCGCCGCCGGCGGCCGCAGCCCCCTGGCCAGCGCTCCCGCCGCCAACGCGGCCGCCAAGGGGTGCTCGCTGGACATCTCCAGTCCGGCCGCCAAGCGCAAAAATTCCAGATCGCCGCCGTTGCCGGCGGCCTCGGCGGCCGCCAGGCGGGGTTTTCCCTCGGTGAGAGTGCCGGTTTTGTCCACAAGCAAAGTGTCGATCTTTTCCAGCGTTTCCAGCGCCTCGGCGTCGCGGATCAAGATGCCGGCCGAGGCGCCCCGTCCGGTTCCGACCATGATCGACATCGGCGTCGCCAGCCCGAGAGCGCAGGGGCACGCCACGATGAGCACGGCGACGGCATTGACCAAGGCATAGGCCAGCCGCGGTGAAGGACCCAGCCAAGCCCAAAGCAAAAAGGTCGCCGCGGAGACCAGAACCACCCCCGGCACGAAATAACCGGAGACGGAGTCCGCCAAACGCTGTATGGGCGCCCGGCTCATTTGGGCCGCGCGCACCATGCGCACGATATGCGCGAGCAAAGACTCGCCGCCCACCCTCTGGGCGCGCATGAGGAAACCGCCGGTCCCGTTGATCGTTCCTCCCGTCACCGGATCGCCGGCCCTTTTTTCCACGGGAAGGGGCTCGCCGCTGAGCAAAGACTCGTCCAACCAAGACGCCCCCTCCAAAATCAAGCCGTCGGCCGGCACTCTCTCTCCCGGACGCACTCGAAGACGGTCGCCCGCCCGCACCGACTCCAAGGCGACGTCCCGCTCCGCGCCGTCCTCCTCCAGACGCCGCGCCGTCTTGGGCGCGAGGCCGAGCAAGCGCCGAATGGCTTGGCTGGTGCGGCGCCTGGCCTGGAGCTCCAGCAATTGGCCCAAGAGAACCAAAACGGTGATGACGGCGGCGGCCTCAAAATAAAGCGCCGCTTGCCCGGACTCTCCCCGGAATTCGGCCGGAAAAGCGCCGGGAAAAAGAAGCGCCGCCAAGCTGTAAAGATACGCGACGCCGACGCCAAGGGAAATCAAAGTGAACATATTCAAGCGGCGGCCAAGAAGGGATTGGATGCCGCGCTCAAAGAACGGAAAGCCTCCCCACAACACCACGGGGGTGGTCAAAACGGCCTGAAGCCAACCTTGGCGAGCGGCCGTATGTCCAAAACCCGTCATGCGGCCGGGCAGCATGTCCGCCATGGAGGAGACGAAGACCGGCAGAGTCAGGACAAGACAGGCCCAAAAGCGCCGGCGCATGGCGGAAAGTTCGGGGTTTTCCGCCTCCGCGGCCGGCAACTCCTCAGGCTCCAAGGCCATCCCGCACACGGGGCAAGGTCCGGGCGCATCCGCGGCAACCTCCGGGTCCATGGGACAGACGTACCGGACGCCTATTTTCCCGGGCGTTGAGGAGCCTGCCTCGCGTTCGGCCGGGCTCCCGGCGGAATTCAAATATCGCCTCGGCTCTTGACGGAATTTTTCCAGGCAGCGGGGATTGCAAAAATAATACGTCGCGCCTTCAAAGTCGAAGCGCCCTTTCGCCTTCGCCGCGGGAAACTTCATCCCGCACACGGGATCGGCGACGTCGCCCGGCTGCATAACCTCCATCAATTTCCCCTTCGCCTCAAAATTCCCGGTTTGCGGCAGACGGTCCGCTTCCCAGAAGGCGCGCCATCTCCCTTTTCCAGACGGCGCGCAGGGCCTGGGCCGCCGGGCGGCTCATGTGCGGGCGGAAAAGCCGGTATTTCCGGCGGCGATCTATTTTGTCCGGCTCCGCCCAAATTCCCGCGATTTTGCCGGCCAGCTTGGCGGCGCCCCAGGCGGTGGATTCGGCGACGGCGGACACGCGCACCGGAATTCCCAGCAAGTCCGCCTGAAACTGCATCAAGAAACGATTGGCGGTGGCGCCCCCGTCGACCTTGAGCTCCCTCACCTTCCGGACCCCGGCCGACTCCATTCGCTCCAGCACGTCGGCCGTCTGATGCGCGATGGATTCAAGCGTCGCCCTGGCGATGTGCTCCTGCCGCGTGCCGCGAGTGAGCCCCGTGATCATGCCCCGCGCCAGCGGCTCCCAATACGGGGAGCCAAGCCCCGTCAATGCCGGGATGACGACCACTCCGCCGGAATCCGGAACCGAGCGCGCCATGGCTTCGCTTCGGGACGCCTGGCGGAAGAATTTAAGCCCGTCCCGAAGCCATTGTATGGCCGCGCCCGCGATGAAAATCGAGCCCTCCAGGGCGAAAACTTTTTTCCCGTCCCGGTCGCAGGCCAAAGTCGCCAGCAGCCCGGGCGGGGGCCGTCGAAAACGCGGGCCCAAATTGAGCAGGATAAAACAGCCGGTGCCGTAGGTGTTTTTCACCTCGCCTTCCCGGCAGCAGCCCTGTCCATAGAGCGCGGCCTGCTGATCGCCCAAAACCGCCACAACGGGAATCCCTTTAAGCAGCGGTCCCTGCGCCGCGGTTTCGCCGAAGCGCGCTCCCGAGTCCATCACATCGGGCAGCATCGCCCGCGGGACGCCGAACAGTCTCAGAAGGTCGGGGTCCCAGAGGCCCGTTTTGATGTTAAGCAGCAAAGTGCGCGAGGCGTTGGTGAAATCGGTGACGTGGCGGCGTCCCCCCGTCAAATTCCAGAGGAGCCAACTGTCAACGGTTCCGAAAAGAATTTTGCCCTCGCGGGCCCTTTTTTTGAGGCCGGGCGCATGTTTTAAAAGCCATTGAATTTTCGTCCCCGAAAAATAGGGATCCAGCACGAGGCCGGTTTTCAGACGGACCTCCTTCTCGGCTCCGCTGTTTTTGAGCGCCGCGCAGGCGCCGGCGGTCCGGCGGTCCTGCCATACCACGGCCCGCCCCGCGGGTTTGCCCGTTTCCTTGTCCCACAAAATCGAGGTTTCCCTTTGGTTGGTCACGCCGATGGCCGCCAGCCTGGAAGAGCTTATTTTGGCGCGCGCCAAGGCGCGGCGGGTCACGGCCAGAACGCCGGCCCAAATTTCCCGCGGGTCGTGCTCGACCCAGCCGGGGCGGGGAAAATACTGGCGGAATTCCTGGTAGGCCGAGCCGGCCGGGGCGCCCGACGCGTCATAGACCACGGCGCGCGTGCCCGTCGTGCCTTGATCGATGGAAAGAACGAAAGGCGCCTTCATAGCCTAAAAATCCCAATCTCTGAGGCGGCGCAAAAAAGCTTCGTGGGTATTGTCGATGCAGAGCGGCGTGACGGCGATGCACCTTTGCTCGATGGCCGCCACGTCGGTGCCGGGAGAGAGGATGCCGCGCACTTTTTTGCCCAGCAGCCAGAAATAGGTGTTGCCGCTGGGATCCGAGCGCATCGTCACGCGCTTGTCGTAGACCCGCTTTCCAAGACGCGCGACCTTGACCCCGCGGATGCGGCCGGCCTCGACGGCGGGCACGTTGACGCTCAAGCAAACCCCCGGAGGAAGCCTCCGCCGCAGAATCTGGGCGGCCAGCTTGCAGGCGAACGCGGCCGCCGCCGCATAGTCCCCCTCCTCCGAATACCCCCGGCTGATGGCGAAGGATGGAACGTCCAAAAGCGTGCCTTCCATGGCTGCGGCCACGGTGCCCGAATACACCACGTCTTGTCCGAGGTTGTAGCCCCGGTTGATGCCCGATGCGATGAGGTCCACCCGCCTGTTCATCAGCTTGAGCACGCCGAAACGCGTGCAGGCGGCCGGCGTTCCGTTGACGATGGAAACGCCGTCGCGCACTTGGCGCACGCGCAAGGGCTTGTGCAGGGTCAGGCTGTGGCTTTCGGCGGAGCGCTCGATCTCCGGGACGACCGCC
Organism: Elusimicrobiota bacterium; assembly: GCA_016206405.1. Classification (GTDB taxonomy): domain Bacteria; phylum Elusimicrobiota; class Elusimicrobia; order O2-12-FULL-59-9; family O2-12-FULL-59-9; genus O2-12-FULL-59-9. Next base: position 4,285 of record JACQRQ010000152.1, read on the forward strand.
TTCACCTCGCCGATTTCGCTCAGCGCCGCGATGAGCGGCGCCAGGCCTTCGCCATGGATGCCGTCATCGTTGACGACGAGAATTCTGGGCCGTTTTTTCCGCACGGGGACCTCCATCACGAATGCAGTCTTCGGAAAATGCACTCGAAGATCAAGCCCAAGGCGAAATACGCCGGGGCGAAATCCAAGCGGGTCAGGCCGCGCACGTTCCAACGGGAGCGGTAATAATTTTTTTCGGAAGGGGACTGGCCCAGGCAAAGCCTCAGAACGCCCATGCCGCAATATTCGATGAGCCAGCAGCCCGCCGTATACGCCGCCCCGCGCGCCCATACGGGCCATGGAAACAGAGTGGGACCCGCGAAATTAAAAAAAAGGGGCGCCGACGCGTACAAAGGAAAATACCAAAGGGAGCTGTAGCCCGGCAAAAGTTTGTCCTTAAGCCGCGGCCAATCCGTCAGGGCCGTGAACATCACCTCCAGCCCCAGCCCAGCCGTCCCAAAAATAAAAACCTCGAGCAGCATGCCCCAGGCTCACGCGCCCAATTCCCGCTCGTGCCTGCGAAACAAGGCCGCGACGCGGAGTTTTATCTCCCGGACATCGAACGGCTTGACGACGTAATCATCGGCGCCCAATGCAAGCCCCTGCTCCAGATCGCCGAAGGTATCCTTGCCGGTGATCATCATGATCGGGATCGTGCCCAATACCGGGTCCTCGCGCACCCGGCGGCACACCTCCGCCCCGTCCATTTCCGGCAGCATAAGGTCCAACAAAATCATCTCGGGCCGGTTTTCCTGGATCAGCGCCAGCGCCTCTTTTCCGTCCTCCGCGCAAATCACGTGGTACCCCTCGCCCTGCAGCGTGCGCCGGAGGACCTCGCGGATCGCCTCCTCATCCTCGACCACCAAGATCGCTCGCTTCTTGATTTGCATCCTTTTCTCCCCGGCCGCCTACGGCCGTCGGCCGCTCCCCGCGCCAACTTCCTCGCGACAATAAAGTACCGAAAAGGCAAACCTCTGTCAACAAATTTTCCCCCGGCCAACTGTCCAGACGGGGACGGAATATTGTTTAATACCGCATACGGAGGCCGTCCGATATGGTTCCCGACTCGCCCGCGCCCGCGGATGCCGTTAAGAAACTCTCAAAACTGGTGCATTACCAGCCCGGGAACATCGTCAGCCACTCGCTCCTGCACAAGGATTCCGGGTCTTTGACCCTATTCGCGCTGGCCCAAGGCCAAGGGATGAACGAGCATTCCACGCCCTACGAGGCCTTCATCCTGGTGACGGAGGGAAAGCTCTTTATCAGACTTTCCGGCGAGGACTACACGCTTGCGGACGGCGACATGCTCTTGATGCCGGCCAACTCCCCCCACTCCCTCAAGGCCGCCAAACCCACGAAGATGATGCTTTTCCTGGTTAAAAGCGGACCGGGCGGCGCTCAAAAAGCGGCCGCCGTTCCGTTCCCGTAAAGCTCGCCGACGACCTCGATTTTATCCGTCATGACTCCGTCCACGGGAATGTTCTTGATGGATTCGACGTCTTTGGCCGAGTTGACGCCGATGACGATGACTCTGGAGTTGAAGGCGTGCGCCTTGCGCACAAACTGATCGAAACCGCCCCAAAGATATTCGCCGTCCCGCAGCGGAATCTGCAATCCCTTATTCCTGCAGGCGGCCGGGAAATGCCCGAAAGCGCCGGTCAGAAAATAGGCCAGGGCGCAGGCGGCGATGGGCGCCCCCTCCGAGAGTTCGGGACCGATATCAGGCACGAGTTTTTTGAGAGCCAGATAGGTCTTTCGCGCCCCCAAATACTGCAATTGCGCCCTCTGCGAAGCGGGAAAACCGTTTAAAATCCGCGCCAGAGTCTCGACGGTCTGAAGGCTTTGGTCCTTCTGATTGATCATGAATTTCCGGCCGGGAAACCGCGTCAGCACCTCTTCTAGAGCCGGCATCATCCCGACGCCGCTGCCCCTCAACGGGTATGTCTTGCCTTTGTCATATCTGTAACCGTAACCGACGTCCAAAGTCTTCAAGGTTTGAAGAGTCTGCGCGCTCGTGTCCCCCCTTCCATCCGTCTTGCAGCCGAGGTCGTCGTCGTGGAACACGGCGATTTTGTCGTCGCTGGTGCGATAGACGTCCAATTCCACCATCGTCGCGCCGCGCCGGAAAGCTTCCGCCATGGAAGCGAGGGTATTTTCGATGAAGGGGTGCTCCGGCTTGTCGATGGACATCTCCGCGCATGGGTTTCGGCCGATAAGATTATCCTGATAGCTTTGGTGGACTCCGCGGTGGGCGATAACCTCCAACGCGCGCGCCGGCGGAGCCAAAAACACGGCGGCGATGAACGCGACCGCAAAGCGCTTAAAGTCAAAATTCATGGATTCATCGCCGGATTGCGCGCGACAAAGCGCAAAAGATCAGTGTACAAATAAATCGTCCCCTCCCGCTTTTCCGGGCGCCCCAAGGGCCTATCTGGGAATAGGTCCTTTGACTCAATCCCATTAGGTCTAATGCCCCTCCCGTCCCGAGGCAGGCGCTGCTATATTAAGGAATATAGACCGCCAACGCGCCGCGCCGCCGGCGCTGCCGATAAAAGGAGAAAGTTAATGAGATATCTCATAAAACTGTTTGTTTTGTCGTCATTTTTATGTCTACAAACGATTTCGCTTTGGGCCATTAAAACGTATGGCGACAGCGATCCCCGCACCCATTGGAGCGCGAACATTGATTCCATCTTGGAAGACGCACGCAAGGAAGAGAGCACCCGTTTAAAGGTTCAGTTTCTGGAAGTCACCGGAAAGGCGGCGGTCGCCGTCACCAACGCTTATGATGCGGTCACCCAATTGAAGAGCGGCTGCAAAGAATTGCCTTGCGAAAGCGAGATTAGAGGCGTCATCCGCTCGGTCAACGCTCTCGCCGCCGCCATTCAAGAAACCGATGCCGTCAGCCGCCGGATGCTCTGGGAAGGCTATATCGCCGGCTTCAGCGAAGAAGACCAGCAGATGGCGCGCTTGACCTACCTCAATCTCTTTCGATCCATGCCTTCACGGATGAAATTGTCGCCGCAGGCCATGCAGGCTCTGCCGGCTGAGCTGCAGCGCCAGATCGAGGCTGCCGGCGAGAAATTGCAGATTTCGGTCCGCTCTTTCGTAGAAACCGTCTGCCAGTTCTACGGGGAGGAATTTATCAAGGATCTCGAACGGTAATCGCTCCGCAGTTCTTCGCGTATGTCAAAATTTAAGCGGCTTTTGACTTTGATCTTGGCCGGAATTCTGGCCTTGACGCCGGCCGCCCCTCTGGGCGCCGCCGGCAGAATCGGCCGCGCCGTCAACCGCCCGCCCGCCGCCACTACCGCCGCCGGGATAAACCCTCTCCGACTTCAAATCTACCGCTTTTTCTCCCTCCCCCCCCCGCGAAGGATTGGATTGGTTGGAGCAATTGTCCAACGCCGCGCC
>JACQRQ010000154.1 GCA_016206405.1 Elusimicrobiota bacterium
CGCCAGGCTCTGCGTCCCCGCGTTGCCTCCCTGTCCGGCGACGATCGGCAAAAAAACCGCCAGCACTTTAACACGGACGTTGGGCCCCTGTAATAGGCGCACCACCCGGGCGGCCAGGAAGGCGGTCGCCAGGTTGATGTGCAGCCACGGCAGCCGGTGGGAGACTTTGAAGGACAAAGACGAAAGGGTCTGTTCGTCGGCGCTGCCGCCGAACAGAAGCTGCAGGTCTTCCGTGGCCTCCTCTTCGCTTGATTCCAAGAGCGTATCGGCGTGCACCACGCCGATGAGATGCCCTTGGGAATCGACCACGGGAATGGAAATATAGTGTTTTTCCCGGGCCAGGAAAACAAGCTCCTCCTGGTCCGTGAAGGCCGAGACCGCCACGACGCCCGTGCGCATCGTGCTTTCGACCGACGCGTCGGATTCGGCCAAAAGCAGGTCCCGCATATTGAGCACGCCGGCAAGCTGGTTTTCCGGACCCACCACGTAGGCATAGGTGGTCGCCGAACGGCGCTGCGCCAACGCGCGCAGCCGCGCGATCACCTCGCGCACCCGTATCCCCTGCCGGAAGGCGATGAAATCGGTGGTCATCAGCCGGCCCGCGCTGTCCTCCGGATACGCGAGCATTTCCTGCAGGGTTTTTTTGCGCTCAGGCGACATATTCTCAACGACGCTCGCGCGAAGCTCCTTGTCCAAGGCCCGGAATAAATTGGCGGCAGCCTGCGGCTCGGCGTGCTCCAAGACTTCCATGGCGCGGGGCAAAGACATTTTGGCCATCACCTGCCCCGAAAAAGCGGGCGCGAAATGCTTGAAGCACTCCAAAACGCTCGACGGCGGCAACTGCGAAAGAAGCTTGCCGGCCTCTTCGATTTCGAGGCCTTCCAGGAAGAGCGCGCCCTGGCGCGCGTCGAGTTCCAAGAGACGTTTGACGGCGGCTGAGGCAAGCGAGCGATTGGCCATGGGAATTCAACGTGAATCTATAGGCTATTTCAATATCATAGTGATGTCAAGGCAGCCCGCAACGGCGGCCGCGGCGCGCCTGCGCTCGAAAAGAAAACTGATATAATGAGGCGCCGCCATGTCCACTCATGAGCTGAAATCGTTGGCCCGGCTTTACGGCATCCAGAGCGCCTATACGGATTGCTTCCATCGCCGCAGGCAGGCCTCTCCGGAAGCGCTGCTGCTGGCGCTACGGGCCCTGGGCGCCCCCATCGAAGGCGTGAAAGACGTTCCGTCCGCCCTGCGCCATCGCCGCCGGGAGTTGGCGTCGCGTCTTCTAGAGCCCGTCTTGGTCGCTTGGGAGGGTAGGCCGCCGCGCTGGGGGCTGCGCCTGCCTTCGGCGCTCTCTAAGAGCCGCGCGCGCTGCCGCCTCATCCTGGAGACCGGAGAAACCAGAAACTGGCGGCAAGATTTGTCGGACGTGCCGGCTTCCGGCGCAAGCGGCGCCGGCGCGGAGCGCCGCGTCGTCAAAACGCTTTCATGCCCGGCCGCTTTGCCGCCGGGCTACCATCGCCTCCGCTTGGAAATCGGCGGCAAAAACCACGAGGCCCTCATCCTCTGCGCGCCGCCCAAAGCTTATCCGCCGCCGAATCAAGAGCCGCGCAAGGCCTGGGGAGTCTTCATGCCGCTGTATGCCATGCACTCGGCGGAAAGCTGGGGCGGCGGCGATTTTTCCGACCTTGAAACCCTCATCGGGAAGGTCGCCGAATTGGGAGGCTCGGCCACCGCGACCTTGCCTATTTTAAGCGCGTTTTTGGATGAACCCTTCGAGCCGAGCCCTTACGCGCCCGTCAGCCGGCTTTTTTGGAACGAATTTTATGTCAGCGTAAGCCGGATTCCGGAGCTGCGGCTGTGTCCCTCGGCGCGCGCGATGCTCAATTCACGCGCCTTTAAGCGGGAAACCCAAGAGCTGCGGCGCTCACCCCGCCTCGATTACCGGCGCCAAGCGGCTCTCAAGCGCAAAGTGCTCTTCGAGTTGTCGAAGACATTTTTTGCCCGGGCCGGGGAGCGGCACGGCGAGTTTCGCCGCTTTGTCGCCGCCAATCCCCGCGTCGAGGACTACGCCCGGTTCAGGGCCGCGATGGAGCTGCGGCGCAGCCCCTGGCAGCAGTGGCCGGCCCCGTCTCGCGACGGCCGCCTCCGGGACGGAGATTTTGTCCCCGAAAACATGCGCTACCATCTTTACGCGCAATGGCTCGCCCACCGGCAGCTTCAGGCCGTCTCGGCGCGGGCGCGCGCGCTAAAGCATGGATTATACCTCGACCTTCCGCTCGGCGTCCATCCCCAAGGCTACGACGTTTGGCGGGAACGGGAGATTTTCGCGCCCGGCATTTCCGGCGGCGCGCCCCCCGACCCTTTTTTTACCCGGGGCCAAAAATGGGGCTTTCCCCCCTTTCATCCCGAAAGACTGCGAGAAAGCGGCTACCGCTACTGCCGGGCCTATCTGCGCAACCATCTTAAATTCGCCCGCTTTCTGCGCATCGACCATGTGATGGGCCTGCACCGCCTCTTCTGGGTGCCGGACGCGCTCAAGCCCGCCGACGGGGTTTACGTCCGCTACCCGGCCGAGGAGATGTATGCCCTCCTGAGCCTGGAATCTCACCGCCATCGAGCCTGCATCATCGGCGAAAATCTCGGCACCGTTCCCGCCTGCGTGAACGCCGCCATGAAGCGGCGCCGCATTCAACGCATGTATGTCCTGCAATATCAACTCGCCCCGGACGCGCGCAAAGCCCTAGGCGGCATCGAACCCGACTCCGTCGCCAGCATCAACACTCACGATATGCCCCCGTTTGCCGCCTTTTGGCGCGGGCTGGATATACGGGACCGGCTCGAACTGGGCCTGTTGGACTCTCCCGGCGCGGCGCTGGAAAACCGGAACCGCCGGTCTCTCAAGAGCGCCTTGACCCGGTTCTTGAAGCTCAAAGACCGCCTCCATGGCGGGGCGCGGCGAACGGGCGGCGTGCTCAAAGCCTGTCTCCATTATTTGAGCGAGAGCCCGGCGCGCCTCCTGCTCGTCAATCTGGAAGACCTATGGCTGGAGGAAAAGCCGCAAAACGTTCCCGGCACCGGTTGGGAACGGCCCAACTGGATGCGGAAAGCGCGTTACGCTTTGGAGGATTTATGCCCCCGTGTTCGAAAAGCCCTTCACCGCATAGATATATCAAGAAATTGAAAGCCGCTCTCATGCCGGGCCAGGCGGAGGCATAACATGGAAAAGTGCATTTGCATCCATGGACATTTTTATCAGCCTCCCCGGGAAAACCCGTGGCTTGAGGCGATTGAGGTGCAGGACTCGGCCTATCCCTACCACGACTGGAACGAACGCATCACGGCGGAGTGCTACGCCGCCAACGCCGCCTCCCGCATTCAGGACGACCGCGGCCGCATCGTCGAGATCGTCCACAACTATTCTAAAATCAGCTTCGACTTTGGC
>JACQRQ010000155.1 GCA_016206405.1 Elusimicrobiota bacterium
ACATTTTCAAATCGACCGCCTGAGTAAAAAGGACTTTAAATAGCGCGGCGATCATAAGGCTGTTGGCGGCCAAGATAAAGACCATGCAAAAAAAAACGCCGCCGGCCTGGCGGAGGTCGGGCTGCTCCTCCCCCAAAAGCACTTCGGCGGTCGTCACGATATGAAAGGCGAGAGTCGCCCCCATTGCAAAAAGGAAATAGGGGTGGTAAGGGGAGACATCGAATTTAAAAGCCGCCAAGCGGAAAAGCAGAAGGCACAAAACGCTGTAAAACGGCAGGCAATACGGCGCCAAGGCCACCACGGCGTTGCTGCGGCTTAAAACGACGTGCCCGGACGATTTCTTGACCGAAATTCCGTGAACGCTGGCTCCGCTCAACCAGCCCGCCACGGCATGGGACAACTCGTGTCCCAAGACGTAGAGCCTCGTCGGTCTGTGCCAGAAGTAATGCGCGGCCGGATAAGCGGCCAAGCCGCAGAGAAAATTCCAGGAAAAAGAACTGCCTTGCGCGAGCGGCGCCAGTAGCCGGACGCAGGAAACCAGCGAGATGGCGGCCGTGGGAAGCAGGAGCAGAGCCAGAATAAACTTCAAACTTCCCCCTACTCCAGCATATAATCTTTGAAGGGAATTCCTTTGGCTTGCAGTTCCTTTTCCCAAAGCTCTTTGGCTTGCCGCATGCGCTGCCGGGAAAGCTGCACCCAACGACTTTCGGGAGGGGAAAAAAGCTCGACGGCGGTTTGGTACCAGATATAGGCGTACTTCGCGGAGCTCTCCCGCACCGCCTCCTCCTGCTCAAAACGAATCAAATCCAGTTTTTGGTCATACTCCGGCCGGGGCAGGGCGCCGGCCGCCAGCTCTTTGTCGAGCTTGGCTTTATTGATCGCGAACTTTTGCTCAAAAAACGCCGTCTTTTCATTCGGGTGCTCATGCCAGCGAAGATAGCGCTCGCCCTGCATATAGGCCGACCTGGCGCGCAGGACCAAATCCGCGTAAACCATGCCGTACAAGCAGGCAAGGGCGCCAAGAATCATCCCGGCGCCTCGAACCCATCTATTTTGTTTCCATGCCGCCATAAAACAGGATTGGACGGGAACGCTATTTTGTTTCGGGAGGGATCGCTTTCGTCGCTACGGGCTTAGTCATCAAAATCTTATGGAGAACGTTGGCCAGTTGGAGCGGTTTGACCGGCTTTTCCAAAAATTCAACCACGTTGGATTCCTGGCGGATCATCTCGGCGGTCGAGCGGTCGGTATAAAACCCGGTGACGACCACGATGGGGATATGGGCCGTTTCTCCGGATTGAAGCCTTCGCAGCACCTCGAAGCCTCCGTAGCGCGGCAACATCAAATCAAGCAGGATGATATCCGGCTTGGTTGCCGCCACTTTATCCAATGCTTCCTGGCCGTCGGTCGCCGTCACGGAGCGGAAGCCCTCCTTTTGAACGACCATCTCCAAAAGCTCTAAAACCGCGTCATCATCGTCGACAACCAGGACTGTCTTGCCGGCCGCGTCCCCGGCTCCCCCCGTCTGGACCTGATTTTGCTCTGAGTGGACCATGAGCTTCACCCCGCTCCTAAAATCAAAAATGTCCGGGCAGATGACGCCCCGGTTTTTCAAGCGCCCCTATATAAAGAATACCATATAAGATTTTCAGCCCTTTTTCAAATCCGTGGGCCCTCGCCAATCTCGACAGGCCTGGCCGCGCGGCGCCATGCAACGCCTACTTGGCGTATTTGACGGAACACCCGTACGGCTTGGTCTTGGCTCTTTTCACGTCCTTGCCCGCCATCACGGACTTAAGCGCGCTCGCAACGTAATTTTCAGCTTTTTCAATATCGCCGGGGTCCGCCGAAGAAATCCCGTCAATGGCGCCATCGTAGCGCAAAATCCCCCGGGCGTCGATGACAAACATATGCGGGGTTGTTTTGGCGCGGTAGATCCTGCCCACCCGGCCCTTGGGGTCCAAGAGAACATGCGTGGGCGCGGCCTTGGCGTTTTTCATGTTGGCGTTGGCTTGCTCGCCATTGACATAGCCTTGCTTGCCTTCGGCGGAAGAGATGATGGAAAGCCACGCGATCCCCTTGCCGGTGAACTCTCTTTGAAGCTTGGGGATATTGCCGCCGGCGTAGTGCTTTCGCACGTATGGGCATTCGTGGTTGTGCCATTCGAGCACCACGATTTTTCCTTTGAAATCGGCAAGCTTTCGCTCCGTGCCGTTGGAGTCCGGCAGAGCAAAGTCGGGCGCCGGTTCGCCCACCTTGACCGCGCCTTCACCCGCGTGGAAGCCGCACGCCCCCACCAGCATGCCGGCTAAGGCAAGAATTCGCAATTCATTTTTCATTTTCCCTCCTTTTCATCCTATTTTTCATCCGGTCGCGGCCTTGATCTAATACCTCCGGCTCCCGTCGCCGTTTTCCACGGCGTCTATCAACATCCGCGGCGTTAAAAGCGCGGGAAGCAAACGCGGCGCCGCTTGCGGTGAAAATATCGCATAAAGAGGAACTCCGCTTCGACCCAGGCGTTCCAGCGCCGCCGTAATCTCCGCATCACGCGAAGTCCAATCCGCCTTCATCCGAACCAAGCCCGGTCGCTGCAGCGCTTCGCGGACCTTGCGGCGGTTGAACACCGTCCGTTCGTTGACCTGACAAGTGACGCACCACGCCGCCGTAAAATTGACAAGAACATCCTGACCGCGGCTGAGGGCGGCCTCAAGACCCGCCTGGGAATAAGTTTCCCAAGCCAGCGTGGAAGGACGGCCCATAAGGACAATTCCCGCTCCGGTCAACGCGATGACGGCGGCCGCCGCCCTTATGGGCCGCAACGTCCATTTTTTCCAAAGCCAAGCCGCAAGAACGATGCTCCATGCAGCGGCGGCGGCATGGCCCAGCCCGGCCCAATGCATCTGCCGGCCCAAGACCCACAATAGCCAGACGGAAGTGGCCCATAAAGGAAACGCGAGGGCTTCCTTCAAGGTCCGCATCCACGCTCCGGGGCGCGGAAGCCACTGCAGGCCCCTCGGATAAAATGTGAACGCCGCGTAAGGAGCGCTCATGCCCGCCCCCAAGGCGGAAAAGACGGCGAAGACCGCTGCAGCCGGAAGAGCTAAAGCGGCGCCTATGGCCGCGCCCATAAAGGGCGCCGTGCAGGGCGTCGCCACCAAAGTGGCCACCACTCCGGAGAAAAAAGGCTCGCGCCATCCCCGCAGATGATGGGTCCAACCCGCCGCGCGCCCCAGGCGCGCGCCCACTTCAAAAACGCCAAAAAGGCTAAGACCCAAAACCACAAAAAGAACGGCCAGAAAAGAAAGGAAAACGGGCGACTGCAGTTGAAAACCCCAACCGATTCTTTGCCCTTGAGCGCGCAAGAATATCAAGAGGCCCGCCAACACCCAAAACGAAACCAGGATGCCCGCCGCAAAAAGCGTTCCCTGCATCCGGGCGTGCGCCTCGCCTTGAGAATATCTCAAGAAGCCGAGCACTTTGATGGCAAGCACCGGCAGCACGCACGGCATGAGGTTTAAGAGCAACCCGCCCAAATACGCAAAGCCCAACAGCGCCGCTAAAGAGGACGAGGCCTTGTCCACGACAACGTCCACTTCATGGGCGAGGGCGCGATCAACGACGACAATCCCCGTCATGCGCTCGGGAATGGAAGCCGCTTCCGCGACCGCCCGAAGGCCGAGCGTCATGCGATTCTTGACCCATTCTATTTCTTGACGGGCCGCATGCTCCAGCAAGGAGCCATCATACGGGAAAAACTCAACGCTCTCAAAGGCAGGCTCTCCAGCGGGGGGTTGGAGGCGCAAGCGAAGCGTTTCGCCCTCTCGCGAAGCCTCAAAGCGCCACCCGGAGTTTCTCCGGGGCAGGCGGGGCAGGGCGCGCGCGTGCGCTTCCCTCCATGCCGGATTGGGTTTTGTTTTTCCTTCAACGCGAAGAATCGCCTTGAACTTTCCAAAAGCGGGAATACATTCTTCCTTGCATACCAGCCACTCCGCATTCAAATCAAAGACAACGCTTTTTGCCGGGGTTTTTTCCCATTTCACGGGGACCGTCAAAAAAAGCTCATCGCCGTAACCGTAGTTAACCAAGGGGCCGGCCTCGATGCGTTCTGGAAATGGCCAGAGGGGCTCGCCCATCCTTACCGAGGGAGGGTGCCGCCATTTTAAAATCGGGGCGGCGCCGGAATCCCCCGGGTTGCGCCAATAAACGTGCCAACCGCGATCCGGGCGCAGCCAAAAGCCCAGGTGAAAAGGTTCCCCCTCGACCACGGAGGTGAATTCCGGAATCAGCTCCGCCCCGCTGTGAGCGGCGCGCAGAGGCATCGAATACCCCAGCGGGAAAAGAGAAAGAATAAGACCAAAAATAATCAAAGGAAGCATCAATCTTAGGTTACCAATTATTTAGACGTTAGGATTACCGCGAATGTGTCTCTCCGCCGACCTAAACTGAGTGAAGTGATAGAGTGGTATAGTGGTAAAGTGGCAGAGGGGAGGACGGCAAGTGTTCAGGTCAGACGTACGGGACGATCTGCAGTCACTTTTGCGCCTGGTACCACTTTATCACTCTACCACTGTACCACTGTCGTTGAAAGGCGCCGGGCCCTACATATACACAATCTCCTTAAAGGAGAGGGTGACAGGCGCCTGCCCTGGCATGGCGCCGTCAGAGGGAGAACCAAGCCACTGGATTGGTTCTCCCATGAGGAGCGCCCCAGCGAGTTCCTCTTGAGCTGGGGCCTTCAGGCCCGAGCACCGCAACGAAGTGAGGAGCGCAGGGCGCGACAAAGACTTGATTTTGTAACACCCCCCTGTTACCCTAATGGTGAGGACCGAACCAACATGCGATATTGGGTCTATTTGGAAGGCCGGATATTGGGGCCTTACTCTGCGCAGGAACTTCCACTGCAAATTCCGGAATTTTCCCCCGGCACGCTGCTCTGCCCCGAAGGCAGCTCCGGCGAACAAGAAGGCGATTGGCGCCGCGCCGAATCCTTCGTTGAGCTCAAGGATTTATTTTATGTCAAAAGCGCGGTCGGCTCCTCGGGCGAACTTCCCGCCGAGGAAGGAATTTCCGCAGCCGGCCTCAATCCCATGGATCCCGGCCCGTTCTTCGAGGAAAGCCTGCCGGAAATCAGCTTTCATGAGCAATATCGCAGCAGCATTCAGGAAATCGAGGTAAAAAACGCGTTGTTTCAAAAGACCCATCACAAGCTCGATCAGTTGGAAAACCGATTGCTTGAAACCCAGAGTCTTTTTACCAGCCACAGGGAGCACACCAAAAAGGCATTAGAAAAAACCAGGCAGGCCTTGGAGGAGCTCCAAACCCAAATCAGCCAGGGCTCCGTTCGCCTGAAGGAATCTCTAAATTTGGATGAAAAATTCCGGTCCTTGGAAAGCGACCTGAACCGGAAACTTGAGCTTCAGCTTGAACAGACGACGGCCCTGGAAGCGCGGATAAAGCAGCTCACGGAAATCAACGACCGGCAGGCCGATGAGATCGCCTCCCTCAAACAAGAAAAAGACAAGGGCGCCTTCAGCAAAGGATTTGCCCTGCCCAAGCTCAACCTCGCGGGGGACACCGCCCTCAAGAAAAAAAGCGCCGAGGCTCCGCAAATAGAGCGGCAAGAGCAGGCGGCGATTGCGCCCGAGGAGGCCTCCGAGGTTCCCGCGCCTTTCGCCGGGGATTTTCCGGAATTGACCCTGGAGGAATCCAAGCAGTTACAGGACGAAACTCTCCTTCAGCCTTCCGGAACGGCGCTGGAGGACGCTCAGGCCTCGGCGGCCGCGGAAACGGCCGCGGATTTGCCTACCGCCGGCGCCTCCGAGGAGTTTTTCGCTCCGCCGGCGCTTGAAACCTTCACCGGCCGTTTCCAAGACATAGCCTTTGAGGAGGCGCCCCCCTCCCCGGAGATCGCGCGCGAGGCCCCTTACGATTTCATGCGCCTGCTCGAATTGAAAAGCGAGCCGTTTCTGAAACAAAGTCAGGCTTTTGTCCCGGCGCCGGCCTCGCCGGCGCCGGCCGAACCGCCGCCTCCCGAAGCCGCTCCCGCGGCGGCGCCCGTTCCCGAGGAAGCAGGTCAAACTTTGAGCTTCATGGGACAGCCTATCGACGAAAACTCGCCCCTGGCGTTTCAAATGCCGCGCCTGGAGCCGGTGAAACCTCAACTCCCGGAATCGGAGCCCCTCGCCGAAAGCGCCGGCCGGCCGCCTGCTCCGGCAGCCGATAGGGGCGCGCCACCCGACGCTCCGATCAAGGCCGAACCCGCCGTTCAATCGCCTCCGGAGCTTCCCGAATGGAACCTCCCTGAAACCGTTTTTTCGCCTCCCCCAAGCCCGCAATTCTCCGGAGTTTCCGGCTCCCAACCGCCGTCTTTGGTCCCCATCGAAGCTGGAGGGCCTCAGGCGGCGGCTGCGCCGGTCTCAACGACGCCGCCCGGAGGACAAGCCCCGGCCGCCGGCGAGCGAGAAAAAGCGCAGACCGCCGTTCCAGCGCAAATAAAAAAACCGCCGGCTAAGAGTCCTGAAGCTCCGAAACCGGCTCCCAAAAAGAAATCCAAAAATTTTGTCTTGGGCGTGCTGTTGGCCATGGTAGGCTGCCTTTTCGTCACGCTGTACTTGTTTTTAAAGGACACCGAAAAGATGGAAATCAATTCTCTTATTCCGGCCATGACGGGATTTCAAGAAAGCCCGCCTCCCGCAAGGAACATTCCTCCGGCCGCGGTCCCCGCGGTCTCCAAAGTTTCTCAACAACCGCCGGAAATCTCTTCTCCGGCCTCGCCTGAGCAGCTCCCGCAAAAGCTGCCGCCGCAGGCGCCCGAGACCCAGACCGCCCCCGCCGCTCCCGCCCTCTCCTCCCGCCGGGAGTTCATATCGGACGACATCAGAAAAGCCATTGATTTCGTGAAAAATCATCCTTTGGATTCCGGCCGGGGAACCATCGAAAAATGGCTGAACTCCTCGTTCCTTAACTCCCCCCGGGACGGCCACAACGCCGGTTGGTCGGCGGTCCCGCTGGGCGACGCAAAAACTTTCATGGTCAGGTTCGAGGTCTCCAAAGCCAACTCCGCCACCAACGGCACGATCATCCAGGCCAAGTATATCTTCGAGGTTGATTTAAGGAAAAAGACGATCAGCGGAACCAGCCCTTCGGCCCGGGACCTCCTGAAAGGCATGGCCTCCCCCGCTCCGTTAACTCCCGCCGACCCCAAGCCTTCCAAATCCCGCGGCCGCAAAGTAAAACCTGCCGCGCCGCCGGTCTCCGCCGCGCAAAAACCGCCTGAAAATAAGGCAATGCCCGGAATTTCGGATACGGCGGAGGAAACATCCGATGAGCTTTCCTCCGATGAGTTGCCGGCGGGCGAAGGAGACGATTATCTGCCGGAGGAGCCGTCGGAATAGCCTTCGTCACTTATTGCGGCCCGCATGCGAGTTTGATAGAATTCACTTCGTCATCCATGCGGCCCCCAAGGAAAAAACCCCGCTATCCCGGAAATTCGGCTGTCTTGATTTTGAGCCTGCTCCTATGCGCCGCGGCCGCCATTAAGGCCCCGGCGTCGGGCCTCCTTCCGGCATCCACCGGCGCCCCCCCCACCGCCGGATCAGCGCCTCTGGCGCCCCAGGTGCCGCGAGCTCTGGGAACGGCGGGAATCATACTTTTGGCGCATGGCGGAACCCCTCCGTGGGAAGATGAGGTTCTCAAACTCAAGCGCGCCCTTAAAGGCGCCTACCCCACGGCGGTCGCCTTCGGCATGGCCGATACCCGCACGATTCAACAAGCGATCGACGAAATATCCAAAGAAAACGTCAACCGCCTCATCGTCGTCCCCCTCTTTGTCTGTTCCTATTCCTCCATCCTTTCGCACACACGCTATGTGCTGGGCCTCAGCCCCAACCCCTCCACGGAGCTGATGAGAGATTTGCGCCGGGTGGAGCGCGCCGGGCACTCCCACTCGATCTCCATGGATCGAATTCGCACCCGCCTGCCGCTGGTGCTCACGCCGGCCCTGGACTCTCATCCTTTGGCCGCCGAAATCATTTTAGACCGGGCCAAGACCTTAAGCCGGGACCCCGGCCGAGAGACGCTGTTTTTGATAGGCCACGGCCCGGTTTCGGAAGCCGACAACCGGCGCTGGCTGGAGGTTATGTCGCGCTTGGGGAAGGGAATCAACGCTTTGGCCCGCCGGCAAAACCTGCAGCCCTTCAAAACAATCATCTCGGGCACTCTGCGCGACGACGCCCCGGCGACGGTCAAAGAAAGAGCTCGCGGCCTATTGCGCGCCCAATTGCGGGCGGCCGGAAAAAACAGCCGGGTCATCGTGGTCCCGTGCCTGATCGCTCAGGGCGGGATTGAAAGCCGCATCGGCGAGGCGCTCAAGGGCCTGCCGTACCTTTGGAACGGCCAGACGTTCGCGCCGCATCCGAATCTGGAGCGCTGGGTCATGGAAATGGCCCGGGAAGCGGAGCGCGCCGAGTCCAAACGGCGGGACGATCCCGCGGCGGACGGTTTTCAAGGCGCGCCGTCCCCGACGGAAAAACTATGATTATCCCTTGCCCCGATGGGACGCGCGCATGACCCGCCAGCTTTCGCTCCCCGATAAAATCTCCGTTCTGGACAAGGGCTTCGTCCGCTTGGTGGATGCCATGGGAGACGATGCCGCC
>JACQRQ010000160.1 GCA_016206405.1 Elusimicrobiota bacterium
AAAATCCGGTAAGAGGGGCTGGAGTAGAGCCGCCGGCCGTCCAGGTCCACCAGGGCGATGAGGTCGGCCACGTTCTCCGCGATGAGGCGAAATTGCACCTCGCTCTGGCGCAGCTTCTCCTCCGAGCGTTTTCTCTCGGTGTTGTCGCGCAGGGTGGCCAGGACCGCCTTTTGCCCTTCCCATAGGATGGCCGTCGCGCGCAGCTCGGCCACCCCGGGCTCGCCGCCGGCATGGGGAATTTCCACTTCCGTCAGTTTTCCGGCTTGCGCGGAATATGGGAAAGGCCGCCCCACCAGCGCTTGGGCATTGCGCCGCAGGAGGGCCGCGGCGGCGGGGTTGGCGAAGCGCACGACGCCGCCGGAATCAACGACAAGAATACCGTCGTCGTTGTTCTTGATGATGTTGTAAAGATCGGAGTGGCCGTCTTTGCGCGTCTCCTCGTCGCCGGCGCGCAATCGCTCCAACAGAGAGTTGACCGCCCGGGCCGTGCGCAGCATTTCGCCGCGCAGCGGCTTGCCTTGCGCCTCCAGCGGCATGCGGTTGGAGAGCTCGCCCCGGGACGCGGCTTCGATGAGGCGGTTGGCGGCGCGCAGGGTTTTTAGAAGCTGCTGCGTGTCGGTATTCTTGGCGGCCGCGGGTTTCATCACCAATAGCTTACTAAAATCGGCTTTTCTTGTCAGCGCCGGTTTGATAGACTTTTCCAATGAAGCTTCGAAAATACGGATTTTCTTCACTGGTTGTGTGTCTTTGCTTCTCCATTTCCGGCTGCTTCCTCAAACGCCTCAAAAAGACCGCCGCTCAGGAAGTTTCCCCGCCGCCTCTTTTTTTGGTCGAGGTCTCAAGCCCCGCCGCCAAATCGGAGGCGTTTTCCATCGCGCCTTCAACCTCCGTCGCCGCTGGGGACAGCGCCAGCCCCGGCGCAGTGCTCCGGGACGAAGAAAGCGCCGGAGGCGCGCGTCGAGGCGCCTCTCCGTCTTTCGCTCCGTTTTACGTCGACTTCGAAAGCCTGATAGGCCGCTATTTGGAAGCCCTGGTCCAGGACCCGGGGCTCAAAGAGGCTTATGGCGGGTTCTACTCCAAGCAAAATCAGCCGCTCAACCGCGTCTGGTCGAATTTTAAGGGCGCGGTGGACCGCCTGGGCAAATTGATCGCCCTCTACCCCGGAGCGGCCATCGGGATGAGCGCCTACCAAAGCGTGATCGCCAAAGAAAACCTGGTCAAAAAGAACATTTCGGACGAAGAGAAGGTGGCCGTGTCGGTCCAGCAGGATATTCACTTTGCCATCGAGCATGTGGCCCGCTCTGCCGGCGTGCAAGCCGTCTACGACTCCGGAGCCGCGCGCGCGCTTTACCTCAACCCGGAGTGGGATTTGACCCTCCGCGCCTTGGATGCGCTGGTTGGGGCCAAGAAACGGCAGCTCCAAACGGCGGCGACCCATCCTTCCGCCCCGTCCCAATAGCTTGAAAGGAAGTGATCAAGTGGTAGTTACTTTATCACCCTGCCACTTTACCACTGCAGTTGAATGGAATCTACCGTCTCGGCCAAGCGGCCGGGGTTGGGGAGCGTGGCCGGTTTTGGGGTCCGCGGTTTGGCGGGGGATTCTAAAGCCGGGATTTGAGACGCCAAAGCGGAGATTTTTGTGACGTCCTCGCCCCGGCAGCCTGCGTCGGGACAGACCTTGGAGACGCGGCAGTCGCCTTCCTGCTCATAATCGGTTTCGCCGCGCACAAGAATGCCTTCCACGCGGCCGTTCGCCGCGTTGAAAACGGCGCTGCCTGAATTTCCGCCGTAGGTGTCAAGATTGGCGACGAAATAGCCTTTGGGAGACGGGTCTCGGACCGTGGCGCCGCCGGCCACCTTGGTCGGAAGCCCGGCCGGATGGCCGATCACGAAAATCTTGGTTTCCTTTTCAAGTTTTCCGGTCCGGTTGAGCTTGAGCGGCGCATGGTTGGGGACTTTGCGCTCGAGGCGGACCAGAGCCCAATCGGCGCCGCTGTATTCCTCCTGCCTGGCCACCAGTTGGGCGCAGCCATAGACCTCTTCGGCCGGCACGGCCGCCGGATAAATCCCCGCTTTGCCGACGCCGAAGCCGAAAACGAATTTGGCGCCCGCGCAGGCCTCCTGCGACCGCACGCAGTGTCCCGCGGTCATCACCAGATCGGGCCCGACCAAAGACCCCGAGCAAAACGCCCCCATCGGCTGATCGTAGAAAGGCTCTTTGGGGCAAAGGTTCATGCTTTGGCCATAATGGGAAGTTTTCAGGAGCGCCTTTTGGCCGGAAGGATCGGGCTCCACGTTCGCCGCCTCAAAGAGAGCCACGGTGGAATCGGCGAGCTGCATCAGCCGCGGGTTTTCTATTTGATAAAGGTCCAAGCGCCCGTCTTCCCCATAAATGACTTCCGGCTCGGGGGCGGCGGAGATGGCATGAGCGCTGTCCGTCAAAAGGAACGAAAAGCAGATTAAGGACATGAAAGCTATTTGGGGAAGTTTTGTTTTCATGCAGCTATTAGATAATTTTTGACCGGCATTTTCAAGAGAGAGTTGCAAAATAGTTGCACGATGGCGGGGACAAGGCGGAGCTCGTCCTTTACAATTAGAGAGAAGGGCGGCGGGGCGGAGGATGCCTATGACGGCGGAAACCAACCAGAAGTTCGTGCGCAAGGAAGCGGAGGCCTTTAGGATCGTTTCCCAAGGGCAGGTGGAGACGGTCGTGGAACTGGTGCTCAAGCACGGGCGGGCCATGCGGCAATACGCCGAACGCGCTTGCCGCGACGGCGAGATCATTTCCGTCACCGACCTGGTGAGTTTTTTGAGACGGCGCATCAACGAAGGATCTGAAGAAGGCGCGGTACGGAGCGGCGACACCGGCGCTTCAAGTGCCGAGAGCTCCGCGAACGGCCGGAACGAATTTTGAAACCCAAAGTGCTGGTCGTCGACGATGAAGCCATGATCCTGAGATTGTGCGAGACGGCGTTTCGCCGGCTGGGAGTGGAGGTCCTTTGCGCGTCGTCGGCGGATGATGCCATCGTGAAGGCGGCGGCCGGGGTGGACTGGGTGCTCACCGATGTTTTTTTGGGGGACAAAGACGGAGTTTGGCTGGCGGAGCAGCTTCGCGGGCTTTATCCCGGCTTGGAGATCGTGCTCATGACGGGCGACAGAGTCGGGGCGGAAATTTTGAGAAAAATAAAGACGTTGAAGCTTTCTCTCATCACAAAGCCGTTTGATCTTCAAGAGTTGGAGGACATGGCGCGAAAGTTCGGGCGTTCATGACGCCGGGGAAACATCAGGCAGAGGAGGCTATTGGATGAAAAAGCGAAGACTGCTGATTGTGGACGATGAGTCGGGCTTCATGCGGACGGTCGCGGCGGCGGTCGGGAGCCGTTTCGAGGTGCTTGAGGCCTTGGACGGCCGGAGCGGGCTGGAGGCGGCCAAGACGAATCATCCGCAGGTCATTTTGCTCAACGTCATGATGGCCGAAATGTCGGGTTTGGCGATGCTGCGGCGGCTTCAAATGGACCATAGCACGCGCCATATCCCGGTCGTGCTTTTGGCGCCGCAGCATTTTAACGTGAGCACCCTGGAGATGTTCCGGCAGGAGATCAACGTGCGGGCTTGCCTGCGAAAGCCCTGTCCTATCCAGTCCCTGGCATGCGAAATCGGCAAGGCGGCGGCTTGAAAACCGGTCCGGCCGGGGCTATACTAGTGGAGCTGGAAATAACCATGAAGCGAGCGACCATTCTGCTTGTTGATGACGACGTCAAGACGCAGCAGCTCATCAAGCGCATCTTGGAGCTGGAGGGATATCTAGTGCGCTCGGCTCCCAACATATTCCGGGCGCAGGGGGAAGTTGCGCGCCACCCGCCCGATCTGGTCCTGTTGGACCGTAGGCTGCCCGATGGAGACGGCGCGGATTTCTGCAAGGAACTCCGGGCGTCGGACAACACCAAAGGCATTCCCGTGATTTTTCTGACGGTTAAAGACAGCGCTTCGGACCATGTCGCCGGCCTTGAAATCGGAGGGGACGACTATCTTCCCAAGCCCTTTTTTCCTGAAGTTCTGGTCGCCAGGGTGGCGGCGATGCTGCGCCGGGCCAATAGAGCCCCCGAGCCCTCGCAAATTTTGACCGCGGAAGGCCTCCGGCTGGATATTCAACGGCACGAATGTCTTGTGGACGGAAAGCCGGTTCCGCTCTGGCCCAAGGAATTCGAGCTTCTCCAGATTTTTATGGAAAGGCCGGGGCGATTGCTCAGCCGGGAATACTTATGCGAGCGCGTGTGGGGCCACGAGTATATGGGGGGATCGCGGGCCATCGAAACGGCCGTTCAGAGACTCCGGCACAAACTCGGGCGGCGCGGGGATTTGATTGAGACGCTGAGGGGCTATGGCTTCAAATTTAATTCCGACCCATAGGAGCGCCGGTCAAAGCGGCCGTCTGGTTTGCGCCGAAGGGCTAGGAAGCCGCGAAAGGCGAAGGATGTACCAGAACCTCGCGCACGCTTTCCGAAATCCCCTGGTGACCCTGACCGGCAACCTTGACTTTCTTTTCCAATATTCCCGCGGATTGACCGCCGAGCATCAAAAACAGCTTGTGGAGGTGCGCGACGCGGCTCTGCGGATGCACCAATTGGTCGATCACTTTCTGGACGTCGCCTCTTTCGACCTCGGCGCGGTCTCGACGCGGGAATCCTCCGTGGAATTGGCTGGACTCCTCCGGCGCTGCGCGCGGGAGCTGCGGGCCTGGGCGCGCGCGAGCGGCGTCAGGTTTCAAATCGCGCTGAAATCCGATCCGGTTTACGTCAAGGGCGACGGCGCCTGGCTTTTGTCCATGATTCGCAGCCTGCTGGTTTACGCCGTCCTTTCAAGCTCCAAAAAAAACGTGCTCCAGGTCGAGCTTTGCGCCCGCGCCCGGCACGCCGTTCTAGCGGTGGAGGATAAGGGGCTCCAGCTTTCAGCCAATGCCAGCAAGATTTTCAGGCCGTTCCTGATTCCCAGGCACCCTGCCGATGGATCGAGAAGCGACGCCGGAGGCGGCTTGGAGTTGGCTCTGGTCGAGCGCATCGCCAAGGTCCACGGCGGCGGCGTTTGGGCCAAGGCCTGCTCCTCCGGAGGAATGCAGGTAGGGGTTCGCCTCCCCGTCGCGCCCTGCGAGCCTCGCTAGCGCTCAGTTCTCGGGTCTCAGGACCCCCGCTTCATCGGAATGCCGCGGGGGCGCTCGCCAAGGGGCTCCCGCCCCTATGGCGGCATCGAGTTAACTCGATGCCTGTACCCCATTATGGTCGGCGGGCCATGCCGCCGGATAGGTCGTGCCCTGTGATGTGACTGAGCTCTATGGCGAGGAAATGCCGCCCCCGGAATTTATTGAAGGGTGGCCGGGCCTAGCGCGTTCTCAGTTTTCAGATATGTTCGCGTCGTTGCCCTGCAGGACGACGGAGATATAATTCAATAAAGAGATTGCCTTGAGACTGTTGGTCTCGGAACCGTAATCAACGGACTCCCCATGCAAAACTTGATGCCTGTTTAGCTCATTGAAATCGGATCCCCGCTCCCTGGTTGTCGCAGAGATTGGAAGCATCTGCATCAACGGATAAAAGAATGCCGCCCGAACTTCGTCATCAGGGCAAGTCCGCTGGATAATCGCTTCCACAATCTTATTTTCTGAACGAATTTTCCATAGTTGGATCCCGAACAGTTCTTTGAAAATTCCATCCGCTTGGGCAAGAAAAACTGGAATCGATAGTTCATATTCCCCGCGGCCGTGAGCCGCGAACGCTGCGCCGAGAATCTTTGCCCTTTTTGGGAAGCGGACCCCTGTATTCTCCACGATGTTAGCCGATTTCTCCCGGTAGTATACGATCAGCGCTTTCTCTGCTTCCGCCGTATCACCGGCTATCAACGCTTTTTCAAGTTCCCACAGACCGAGCGTTGCCATCTCTAGGTCAGGAAACCAGCCATGCTTCCCAAATACCAACAGGGCTTTCCGTGTGCGTTCGGGAAGGGTCTTCGCTTTTTCTTGGAGTTGCCTAATGAAGGCGTCAATATGCCGCACGTACTCCGTGTCCACCATGGCAAGCGCACGCTGTACGGAAAGTTCGATCTGTCGTTGGGTTTCGAGCAGGGGATCGAACATTTTCTGCATCCGCTCTTGGGCTTCCAGGAAGGGACGGCCAGACTCCAGTATTCTTTTCTGCATCTGCAGGATTGGAGCAAGCTGTTTCTCAAAGTCCTGGGCGACTTCATGCATGCCGGCCCAGAAAGTTCTCGGCGCTGTTCGGGCCGCCTTATCCGATTTATTGCTGACGATGTTCATCGTAGATTCTTGGACTGTCGTTTGATTTGCGGTCGGTATCTTGGTGTTTTCTTGTTCATTGGCCATATTGACCTTCATAAATTGATGCTGGCTAATCCAATATCCAAAAACTCTCGCTTGCGCAACGGCCAGTCACCCAGGCAGCGCACCCGAAGGCCGGGACGCGATATGCGCGCGGTTCGACTCTGGATGTTGCCCCAAGGCGCGATCCGCTTGATGAGCAGGCTCTCTATGTCCGCCAGCAACTCCATTGAGAGCCTGGCATTTGGCGGGAGACCGGCCTCCCCCGCGAAGACGGAGTGCTTGTAGATTTTGCGCTTCTTTTCCAGGTCGTTCCAGAAGTTGGCTTTGGCCTGGCGATTCCAACGTTGCCGAATCGTTGTCCCATCGACCTTGCCGATGTAGAGAATCTCTCGCAGGTCCGCGGTAGAGTAGGCGTACAAGCCTCGGGTAAGATTCTAGAGGCCGGAATCCCCATCGATCGCAGTCCAATTGATATAAACAAGCATCGCGTTGAACCTTTAGGCGTTTGATAATTCTACCAAATCAGCCTATGTGCCGTCGGAAGTAGTATAATCTCGTCTCATGGCCGTCAACGCGGACAAGCCGACTCGCTGGAAACAGGATATCGCGAGGTCCGTAGATTTCTACAACGACTGGTTCATAACCTTTGCCCCGAAGGCGTTCCGCGATACCCGGTCAAAGACCATCCAAGAAGTTGAAGGAGCGCTTAAACTCACCAATCACCTGAAGACATTGAACCCGGCCATCCTGCGCGAGAATCCGGACATATTACCCATGCTCCGGATGTCCACGGCTCCGCCAATCGCTAGGGACCGTCTCATCGGACTCGCGGCCGTCTCACCTAACCTCGTAAAAAGCATGGAGGTGGGCGAGAAGCAGATTCCGCCTCGCATGGACGGCGGCCTCCTCAATAAAGAGCTGGGCCGAATTATCAACATGATCCTCCGGCTGGCGGACCAGGACATTTTCAACTGGCTGGAAAACATGCGCCTGCCATCAAAGGAGGAGGCGCATAGGGCGGCCACGATTGTCGCCGACCGCCTATGTGGCGCGGTTGCCGATCCCATTGTCCGCAATGCCCAGCAGCAACGCCAGGTCGCGCTCATCCGGGCATGGCTGGAAAAACGGAAGTACACCCGCATCGAGCCTGGCGAGGTTGCCAACTTTTTGGAGCTACCGGCGGGCTCATTCGTATTTAACTTGAATGTGCCCGTGAAGCTCGGACGTGGCATGACCAAAGTGAACATTCCCATTGATGCGATGGTCATGCCCAAGAAGGCACGGCTAGGCGGCATGCCGCTTCTCATCGAGGCGAAGTCGGCGGGAGATTTTACGAACACCAACAAGCGGAGGAAAGAAGAGGCGGTCAAAATTGCTCAATTGCGAAGCAACTACGGAAAGCAAGTGCGGTTCATTCTCTTTCTCTGCGGCTACTTCGACAGCGGCTATCTGGGTTATGAGGCGGCGGAAGGCATTGACTGGGTTTGGGAGCATCGGGTAGACGACTTGGCCTCGTTTGGCCTCTGAACATGACTACACTGGAAGCCATCGAGTATCAGCGACTTGAAGCCCAGTGTTCCCTGGACGCGGCAAAGACGCGCGTCGAGCGGAACAAGCTCGGGCAGTTCGCGACCCCCCCGGCGCTGGCGCTCGATATCTTGGCCTTCGCGAATTCTCTCCTGCCGAAGAACGCCAAAGTTCGCTTCCTTGACCCAGCGTTCGGGACGGGCTCCTTCTATTCGGCGCTTCTGAGAGCATTCTTGGTAGGTCGCATTGAAAGCGCGACTGGCTACGAGATCGACCCGCACTATGGACGCAAGGCCCAAGAGCTTTGGGGTGGAACTAAGCTCAGGCTTGAGCTAAGCGATTTTACGCGGGCTAGGCCGCCTGCCACCGAATTAGCTAAGTGCAATCTGCTGATCTGCAACCCTCCCTATGTTCGCCATCACCATCTGAAAGCGGAGGAAAAGCTCCGCTTGCAGCGCGAAGGGGTTAAGAGCGCCGGCATGCAATTAAGCGGCTTGGCTGGTCTGTACTGCCATTTTATTTGTCTCAGCCACCGTTGGATGGGATATGGAGGAATCGCAGGATGGCTCATCCCCAGCGAGTTCATGGACGTGAAATACGGAGAGCGAGTCAAACGGTATCTGCTTGATCGCGTGACCCTCCTGCGTATTCATCGATTCGATCCCAGCAATGTCCAGTTCGGAGACGCCCTTGTGTCGTCCGTGGTGGTCTGGTTTAAAAATAACCCACCTCCTCAGGACCATGCCGTTGAGTTCTCCTTTGGTGGCTCGCTGATTGTTCCTAAGATACTAAAGGAGGTCTCCTCTGATGCGCTTCGCCGGACAGCGAAGTGGACGCGGTTCCCATTTACGGCGGCGGACTCGCAATCAGACAATAGACACCTTAGAATCTCCGATCTATTCAGCGTTAAACGGGGCATAGCGACGGGCGCAAATAATTTCTTCATCGTGGACGAGGTGCAGGCGGTGCAGGACCACCTTCCGCGAAGATTCCTTCAACCGATCCTTCCGAGCCCAAGGCATCTGCGGGAGGATGAGGTGCTTGCTGATTCTGCGGGTGTGCCTCTGCTGGACAAGAGGCTGTTCCTAATATCATGCCCATTGCCGGAGAGTGAGGTACGGTCCAAGTACCCCAACCTCTGGGCCTATTTCCAAAAAGGCGTTGAGGCCAAGATTCAC
>JACQRQ010000157.1 GCA_016206405.1 Elusimicrobiota bacterium
GCGCAGGAAACCCGGTTGTGGGACGCGGATCTGCGCCAGACCCGCTCCATGCGCTCCAAGGAAGAGGCCCACGATTACCGCTATTTTCCGGAGCCGGATTTGCCGCCCCTGGCCATCTCCGCAAAGTGGGTGGAGGAGGTCCGCGCCGAGCTCCCGGAGCTGCCCCAGGCCCGCCGCCGCAGGCTGCGCGAGGAGCACGGGCTTTCCGCCTACGACATCGGCGTGCTGACGGCGCAGAGGGCTTTGGCGGACTATTTTGAGCGCGGCATGCGCTCCCAGACGCCGCCGCCGAGCGCGAAGCTTCTCTCCAACTGGATCACGACCGAGCTGTTGGGCCGGTTGAACGCGGCCAATCTGGACGTGGCCCAGAGCCCGGTTTCGACCGAGAATCTCGCCGCGTTGACGGCCCTCATAGAAAAAGGGAGCATCTCCGGCAAAATGGCCAAGGAAGTTTTCGGACGGATGTGGAGCACCGGCCGCGCGGCCGGGGACATCGTCGCGGAGGCGGGCCTGTCGCAGGTGTCCGATGACGGTCTTCTGCGGCAGTGGATAGAGACCGCCATCCGCGAGAATGAGAAAGCGGCGGCGGACGTGCGCGGCGGCAAAACCCGCGCCGTCGCCGCCATCGTGGGGGCCGTCATGCAGAAGTCCCGGGGCAAGGCGAACCCGGCCAAAGTCAACCAGTTGATTCTTGAGCTTTTGAAATGAGGCCGCCGCTCGTCATCGTGGCGGATAAAAAATGAGAAAATTCATCGTCACAAATTTATGGATGGCGGCCGCGGCGCTTAACCTTCTTGCCGGAGCGAGGCTGGAGGCCTATGACCGGATATCGGTGCAGCCGGCCATCGAAGGGCGCAAAGAGATGCAGCGCCCGTCGGCGGTGGCCGCCGCTTTCGGCCGCGTTTACGTGTTTGACGAGGACCGCCAAGCCCTCTTGATTTACACCGATGACGGGCAATTGGTGCGCATGGCGGGCAAGGGGGGAAAAGAGAGCGGCGGTTTTTCCTCGGTAAAGAGCTTGAGCCCGGGTCCGGACAACACCCTGTATGCGGCCGACACGGGAAATTCCCGCGTCCAAATTTTCGACGCGGAGGGCCAGTTTTTGAGCGCTTTCGGCAGCGCCGGCAAACAGCCGGGGCAGATGCGCTCTCCCCAAGGCGTGGCCGCCTGTCCAGACGGGCGGGTGTACGTGGCCGACACCGGCAACTCCCGCGTGCAGGTGTTTTCTCCGGAGGGAATTTTTCTATTCGTGTTCCCCTCCGCGGGCGGAGAGGAGACGCCGGAGTCTCCGGGCAAGATCACCTGCGACTTGTCCGGGATGATTCACGTGTTGGATTCCGGCCGCGGGCGCGTCGTCAAATACGGCCCGGACGGGAAATATCTGGGCGCGGCGCAGTTGGGGGCCGATAGTTTCGCGGTGGATGATTACGGTTTTCTCTACACGCTCAAAAACAAGGCGGGCAAGGTGGAGGAGTACGGTCCCAAGCGCAATTCCATGGGCGAGTTCGGGTCCGCGGGCAAAGGCGCCGGCCAATACAATCGTCCCGAAGACGTCGCCGTCGCGGGCGGAGTCATCTACGTCGCCGACACCGGCAATAAAAGAATCCAGCGCATCGCCGTGGAAAACGCCGCCAAGACCGATAAGCTCAGGCCCGCTTCCACGCGGGCGACCATTCTGGTCGGCCGGCCGGACCGCCGCTGGCAGTATACCGTCAGCCTGCTGTCTCCGGCGTCCGAAAACCGCTTGGCGGGTTATTTGCCGCAGTCCTCCGAGGTGGCCATTTTTGGGGAAGGGGGCGCCCTCGCGCAGCGTTTTGGAGGCAAAGGCGAAGCCGCCGGCAGGATCGGGAAGGCGTCCGCCGTCGCCTATCATGCCGAGCACGGCTTCTACGTGGCCGACGCGGCCAACAACCGCGTGCAGAGATTCAACTCCTTCGGATCGCCGGCCGGCGTCATCGGCGAGAAGAAAGGCTGGGGCGGCCGCCGCGCGGACGGAATTTTGAGCTCCCCCGGCGGCGTCGCCGTCAACGACAAGACGCTGTATGTGGCCGACACCGGCAACTCCCGCGTGCAGGTGTTCAATCCCGAGGGCGCATTTCTTTCCGAGTTTTCCCAGATCGGGTCCTACGCGCTCAAAGAGCCGACGTCCCTGGCGTGGGACGAGGCGGGTTTTTTGTGGGTCCTGGACGCCAAGCTCCAGAGGCTTTTTAAATGCGAGCCCTCCGGCAGCTTGGCGGACTCCTGGTCGCCCGGAGAAAAGGGCTGGCCGGGGGACTGGACGCTCTATGCGGCGGCGGCGGACGGCAAAGGCTACGTCTATCTTCTGGACCGCGAGCGCGGCCGCGTGCATCTGGTGGACCGCAAGGGGCGTTGGGCGGGAAGCTTTTTTTCGGCGGGTTCGGGCGAGACCGAGCTGGCGGAGCCGTCGGCCGTCGCTTTCTGGGACGGCCGCCTGGCGGCGGCCGATCCGGGGCAAAAAGTCGTGAAGGCCTATCCCTTGCGCGTCTCGGTTCCGGCGCCTTCCGGCGTCCGCTTCACGGCGGAGGAAGGCGGCGTTCATTTGGAATGGGAGGCTCCGGAATCGGGCTGGGCGGCCAAGGTCCGCGTCTACCGCTCCGCGTCGTCCGCGGGGCCCTTTGAGCTCGCCGCGGAAACGGACGCGAGCTCCTTCGACCAAGCTGATTTGAAGACGCGCACGACGCATTTTTTCCGCTTAAGCACCCTCTCCACGACCGGGCAGGAGGGCCCCAAGTCCCAGGCCGTGCCGGTTTACGTCCCCGGCAGCGCCAACCGCGCCTCCATTGAAATCTCGGAGGTCAGCATCCAGGATATTTTCTCCTCCAACTATAAATCTTACGCCAAGAACCCCCTCGGCCGGCTGTGGATCGCCAACAACACGGCGGACGCCTATCCCAACGTGAAATTGAGCTTCGCGCTCAAAGGCTTCATGGACTTTCCCACCGACGTGGTTTTGAAGTCGATTCCCGCCGGCGAGAAGGCCGAGGTGCCTCTCACGGCCACCTTGAGCAACCGGGTACTGGAGGTGACCGAGGACACGCCCGTTCAGACGGAATTCAAGCTGACGTATTATGAGCAGGGCCAGGAGAAAGTCCAGACGCTGACCAAGACGGTCAAGGTTTACTCCCGCAACACCATCATCTGGGACCATCCGGAACGGCTGGTCAATTTCATCACCCCCAAGGAGCCGTCGCTCTTGGATTTCACCCGGAAAATTATTTTTGAGGGTTCCAAGGGCCTCAAGGGCGCGTCGCTCATCAACGCCAACGTTCTCACCGCCGTTCGCGTTTGGAACGCGCTGGGGGTTTTGGGAATGCAGTTTTTGGCCAACCCCACGAGCCCTTACGAAAAAGTTTCCGAGGATCCCACGCTGCCCATCGACTACGCGCAGTTTCCCACGGAAACGTTGAACCGCCGCAGCGGGCAATGCGACGACATCGTGGCGCTCCTCTCCACTTTGCTCGAGGGTTTGACGGTGCCGACGGTGCTGCTGGATTATCCGGGGCATTTGGCGCTGATGTTCGGCCTCGGCGGCGGCGATCCGCTGGAAATCGGCCTGCCGGAGGACCAGATGGTCCGCTATGAGGGACAGTACTGGATTCCCTTGGAGGCGACTTTGATCAGCTCCTCTTTCGATGAGGCTCACCGCCAGGCGCTTTACAGCTACCGCAAGATGGAGCAGCTCAAGCAGGTGGCCTATGTGGAGGTGAGGAAGGCGTGGAGGGATTACGAACCGGCCACTTTGCCGGCCACGGACTGGACGGTGCCCCTTCCGGAATTCGAGAAGACCCGGGCCCGCGACCGCGCGGTCTTAAAGGAGCTCGTGGAGCGGCGCTACGGCTTTCTAAAGAGTTATTACCGCCGGCAAATCGAAAAGTCGCCGAAGAACACCAGGGCCATGATTCAATTGGGCCTTGTGGAGGCTGAGGCGGACAAAAACGAGGCCGCTTTGGAGCAGTTTGAAAAGGCATTAAAGAGCGAGCCCGGCAATCCGGACGCGCTCAACAACCTCGGCAACCTGGCGTTTATGAGCGGGGACTACGCCATGGCGGAGGACTATTATTCCAAGGCGAGCGGCGCCGATCCCGAGGACGCGGGCATACTGCTCAACCGGGCGCGCGCCGCGTTGAAAAGAAAAGAGCCCGCCGCGGCCCGGGAACATCTCAAGAAAGCCTTGGGACTGGACCCGACCCAGGAGATTGTCGTCGGAGCCTTGATGAAGGAGGCGCAGCCATGAAGGCACGCAATGGATGGATGAGGACGGGAACCGGCGCCGGCTGGAGCGCGGCGCTCAAAGCGGCGGCGCTGTGCTTGGGTTTATGTTTGGCTGTTTTGCCCGCCGGAGGCTTCGCGCAGACGTCGTCTTCCGAGAAAACGCCCGCGGCGAAAAAAAAGCGCTCGTCCCAGCGAGCCCCCGCGTCGGCGGCCGAGCCGGCCCGGCCGGACTCCGCTCCGAAATGGAAGAAATGGCTTCAAAATTTGGCGCACGGCTTGGAGGTCTCGCCGGTCCGCAAATACAGGTCCTCGGGCACCGACCGGGCCGTCGTCGCCGCCGTTCGCGGCGCGCCGCAGCAATCGGCCGACCCTTACGCGCTGTATTGGAAGGGCCAGCGCGCTCAAGTCAAGGAAGCCAAAATGCGCCAGCAAGAGCTGGAGCTTAAAGACGCCGTTCAAAAGGCCCTCGACGGCGATTTGAAAGGGGCCGTCACGGACATCGAAAATTTCAAGACCAAATACCCCAAGAGCCCGCTCGTAAAGGACGCTCAAGAGGCCCTGGATCAACTGAAGCCTTTGGTGGAGGCGCAAGAAAAGGAGCCGGCCCCGGCGGACGGCGAGTAACCGGCCGGTCTTATGTCCAAAACTCCCAAAGCCAAGAGCAAGACCTCCTCTCCCGCATCCTCGCCTGCGTCCGCTCCCTCTCAGGCCCCGTCGATTCAGTCCGCGCCGCTCCCAGCCAACGGGGGCGAGGGAAACGGCATGACCGTGGAAGCGCTCAAAGAATCCTTTCAGGACCATCGGATGTATTCCCTGGCCAAGGACCAGTACACGGCCACCCCGCATGACAATTTCATGACTTTATCGCTCGCGGTGAGGGACCGGATGATAGGGAAGTGGATACGGACGCAGCAGAAGTACCATAAGCAGAATCTCAAGAGGGTCTATTATTTATCGATGGAGTTTCTCATCGGCAAGCTGCTGCGCTCGAGCATCCTCAACCTCGGCATCGAGCCGCAGGCGCGCCGCATGCTCGAGGCTTACGGTTTGGAGCTGGGCGATCTCGTTCAAGAGGAGTACGACGCCGGGCTCGGCAACGGCGGCCTCGGCCGCCTGGCCGCCTGCTTTTTGGACTCCATGGCCACGTTGGGCGTTCCCGCCAACGGCTACGGCATCATGTATAACTACGGCATATTCCACCAGAAAATCGTCAACGGCCGGCAGGTCGAGGTGCCCGACGAATGGCTGCGGCTGGGCACCCCCTGGGCGATCGAGCGGCCGGAATACACCATCCGCGTCCGCTTCAACGGCCGCACCCATCAATTTATCGACAAGGACGGCCGCCTCAGCGCGCAGTGGCTGGACACCGACGACGTCCTCGCGGTGCCCTGCGATTTTCCCGTTCCCGGCTACCAGACCGACGCCGTCAACACCCTGCGCCTTTGGGCCGCGCACGGCACCGAGGAGTTCGGCCTGGACTACTTCAACACCGGCGACTATCTCAAGGCCCACGAAAACAAAATCACCTCCGAGACCATATCCAAGGTGCTCTACCCCGTCGATACGTTTTCGGGGGGTTTGGAGCTGAGGCTCAAGCAGGAATACTTCTTCAGCGCCGCTTCGCTGGCCGATATCGTGCGCCGCTTCAAGGCGCACAACGCCGACTTCCGGGACTTTCCCAAGAAGGTCGCCATCCAATTAAATGACACCCACCCCTCGCTCGCCATTCCCGAGCTGATGCGCATTTTATTGGACGAGGAACGGATGGAATGGGACGACGCCTGGCGGGCGACGGTGGACACTTTCGCCTATACCAACCACACTTTGCTGCCGGAGGCGCTGGAGACCTGGACCATTCCCCTTCTGGGCAGGCTGCTTCCCCGCCACCTCGAGATCATCTATGAAATCAACGCCCGCTTCCTGCGCGAGGTGGCCAACGAATTTCCCGGCGACGCGGATCGCCTGCGCCGCATGTCGATCATCGAAGAGGGCGAGCCCAAGCGCCTGCGCATGGCGCATCTATCGGTCGCGGGCAGCCACTCGATCAACGGCGTGAGCGCCTTGCACTCGGAGCTGGTCAAAAGCGGCCTGTTCCGCGATTTCCACGACTTATGGCCGGAGCGCTTCAACAACAAGACCAACGGGGTCACGCCGCGGCGTTGGATTTTGGAATCCAACCCGCGCCTGAGCCGCCTTCTCGATGAGACGGTCGGCGAGCGCTGGCCCACGGACCTCCTGCAGCTCAAGGGACTGCTGAAGAAGCAAAACGACGCCGCCTTTCTGGAGAGGTGGCGGCGGATCAAGCGCGACAACAAAGCCGATCTGGCCGGTTTTTTGGACAAAAGATTGGCTTTCAAGACGGACCCCGACTCGCTCTTCGACATCCAGGTCAAACGCGTGCACGAATACAAGCGCCAGATCCTGTTCGCCTTCTACCTGATTCATAAGTATTTGGACGTCAAACACAGCCCGAACAAGGAGCACGTGCCCAGGACGGCCATGTTCGGCGGCAAGGCGGCGCCCGGCTACGGCATGGCCAAGCTCATCATCAAGTTCATCAACTCGGTGGGCGGCGTGATCAACGGGGATAAGCGCGCCCGCGGCCTGCTGCGCGTGCTGTTTCTGGAGGATTACAGGGTCTCTCTGGCGCAGCGCATCGTCGGCGCCTGCGACCTCTCGGAGCAGATCTCGACCGCCGGCACAGAGGCCTCCGGCACCGGCTGCATGAAATTCATGATGAACGGCGCCCTCACGATCGGCACTTTAGACGGCGCCAACATCGAGATACGGGAGGAGGCCGGCGCGGAGCACTTCTTCGCCTTCGGGCTCAAGGCCAACGAGGTGGTGAGGCTGAGGCAGGACGGCTACCGCCCGCGGGAATTCGTGGAGCGCTCCCCCGCTCTGGCCGAGGTCATCGGTCTCATACAATCCGAATTCTTTTCCCAAATAGAGCCCGGCCTCTTTAA
>JACQRQ010000158.1 GCA_016206405.1 Elusimicrobiota bacterium
CGACGGTATGGCCCCGGGACTCCAAATACTCGATCTCCCATGAAAATTCATAGTCCGGCTCCTGATGCCGGCCCGACTTTTTATCCTGCGGCAAACCCGCGGACAAAAAGCTCTGGGCTTGGACCAACATAGCCATGGAAAAAATCAAAGCGACTAACCCGCGTGGACGCTTCATAGCTCGCTCCTCAAAATAACCTTATAAAGTAGTCTAACACGAGAAAGCCCCTTTTTCAAGAGATCGCTTGTTGCCACTTTGTCACTCTACCACTCTATCACTGGACCACATGAACACTTTACCACTCTACCACTTTACCACTCGTCCCTTTATCACTATTGATTTTTGCCCGTTTGCCCACTACACTTAATGCATGGTGTCCGAAGCCGTCCAATCCCTGCTGGACGAAGTCAACCGCGTCATGATCGGCAAACCCGAAACGGTGCGCCTGACCGTGACCACGCTCATCGCCCAGGGCCATCTGCTCATCCAGGACGTTCCCGGTACCGGAAAAACACTGTTGGGAATCACGCTCGCGCACGCCATCGCGGCGGATTTCAAAAGAATTCAATTTACCAACGACCTTTTGCCCTCCGACATCCTGGGAACCAGCGTTTTCAACCCCAAGACGGGGATATTCGACTTCAGGCCCGGACCCATTTTCAGCAACATCGTGCTGACCGACGAAATCAACCGCTCCACGCCCAAGACTCAGAGCGCGCTTTTGGAGACCATGAACGATCTCCGGGTGTCTTTAGACGGCGTCACCCGCCCCCTGCCTCAGCCCTTCATGGTCATCGCCACGCAAAACCCCATCGAATACCACGGCACATATCCCCTCCCCGAAGCGCAATTGGACCGGTTTCTGATGTGCGTCAAGATCGGCTATCCCGGGGCGGAGGATGAGAAGAGAATCCTGCAGGAAAAAAAGCTTTACCTCGAGGCCAATTCCGTCAAGCCGGTCATGAGCGTCGAGGGCATGCTGGCGCTTCAAAAAAGCGTCGATCACGTCCGAATGGAGGAGGCCATTTATCGCTACATCGTCGACATCGCCGCCAAATCGCGCTCCAGCCTGCAGATCAAGCTGGGCTTAAGCCCCCGCGGCGCCATCGCCCTCTGCCGCGCCGCCCAGGCCCACGCCTTAGTCCTGGGACGCGACTACTGCGAGCCGGACGACGTCAAGACCGTGGCGGTGCCGGTGATGGCCCATCGGCTGGTCATGGCTTCCAGCGCCTACGGTTTGGCCCGGGTCGAAGAGTCGGAAAACGCCGTCGAGGAGCTTCTCCGGGAAACCCCGGTTCCCTGAGAGGCCCTATCCTCCCGCGCCATGAAACTGACCCGCCTCGGAAAAATCTATCTCTTTTTTTTGATCCTCACTTTCTACGCCGCCCTGGGCAGCGGAAACAACCTGCTTTACCTCGCCTACAGCATGCTTTTGGCGGCCTTGGCGGCGGCGGCCCTCCTTCAGGCCGCCAACTTGGCGCGGCTGAAAGTCGAGTTCGTCTTTCCGGACCAAATCTTCGCCCAATCCGATTTCCGCGTGCGCCTGGAGATTAGAAATCCGCTGCCTTATCCGCGCTACCAACTGCGGCTGAGCGGCGGAAATCGCGAGGCTTTCATCGCCCGAATCGGGGCGGGGGGCTCCGCCGAAGCCGTGTTCCGGCAAAGGATAGAGCGCCGCGGGAAAACCCGCCTTCGGAACTTTTATTTGGAAAGCGGCTTCCCGTGGGGAATTTTCCGGCGCCGAATTCCCCTATCCGCCGAGACTCTGGTCCTGCCTAAGATCAACGACGCGCCCGATATGCAGTTGGTCAAGAAAAGCTCCCAGGCCGGCGTCCTGAGGCCCGTCAGAGGCGTGGGCGAGGAGCTCTACGCCATCCGGGAATACAACGAAGGCGACGACACCCGGCTCATCAATTGGAAGATCACCGCCAGGACCGGCAGGATCATCGTCAATGAATACGCGCAGCCCTTCGGAGGGCAGATTGCCCTGGACCTGCGCGGCATCGGCGCCGGTCCCGCGGCCGAGCGTCAAATCACCTCCGCGGCCGCCGCCTGCAAATTTCTATTGGACGGCGGCGTCGAGATCCGCCTCATGACCGATGACGCCGAGACGGAGTTCGGCAGAGGCCCCCTCCACCTGGAAAAGCTCCTTCATATTTTGGCCCTCACCGGCGAGGGGAACACGCTCCGCGACGCGGCCCCGGCGCCTCCCGCGACGCGGGATGACCGCTTTGAAAACACCCCCCGCCTCCACCGCTTCGGCTACGTTCTGGCCGCCGTCTCCTACGGCGGGCTGTTGCTGGCTGAAGAATTCACCTGGCCGCTTTTTGCCGCCGGGGCGATGCTGATGGCTCTGGGGGTGGTTCTGGACCTCCGTCGCCGATGGCTGCAAACCTGGCCTTCCAACGCCTTCTCGGCGGCCATGCTCGCCTATCTCATCTTCTACGCCTATCCCCACCGCGGCTTGACGGCCGCCAATCTGGAATTGGCCGTATACATTCTGCTCAACCGCATGCTGAGCCCGAAAGGCGACACGGAGTGCAAGCAAATTCTTCTCGCCAGTTTTTTCCTGTTTTTCCAGGTGTCTGGAACCAGCATCAGCCCCTGGTACCTGAGCTTTGCCCTGCTGTTTTTTCTTGCGGCGGGCGCATGGCTTTGGGAGTCTCAGAACGCCGCCCCGGCGCCTGTGCGGCAATGGCTCCCCGCCTCGGCCATGTTGATCCTGCTCTGCCTCCCGGCGGCCGTCTCGGTTTTTTTGGCCACTCCGCGCATCGAAAGAAGGCGCGGGGTTCTCTCCTTGGGAAACCTCCCTTTGCCCGCCATCCCCTACACGCTCGATTCCAAAATCGGGTTTACGGACACCGTCTCCCTGGGATTTTTCGGCATGCTCAGGAAAAACAGCAACCGGGCTCTCAAGATCGAGATGCCTTCGGCTAAAAATCCCAGCGGCAAAGAGCTATACGGCCTGCGCCTGCGCGGAAACGCCTTCGACTATTTCGATGGGCAAAAGTGGTTCAAAAGCCCGATACGGTTCAGCTACCGCTATTTCGGAAAAACGTACCGCGTGGAGGGTTCCAAGGCCTGGCTGCCCCGCGATCGAAGCCGGACCCTTTTCCCGGGATTCCGGCAGGACCAGAAGCTCGTTCCGCTGGATTTCACGGTCTATCCGGTCAACAGTTCCGTTCTATTCACTTTGGGCCGTCCCGCCGTTCTTCTGGGCAACGACCCCGGCGTCTATTTCGATTTCACCGATACGGTATTTTTCACCGGCGCCACCGATCAAGCCCGAAGCTACCGCCTCTACGCCCAGCCGGAGGAGACCGGCTTCAAGGGACACATCCTGGACTACGCTCAACTGCTGCATTACTATCTGCAGCTTCCCAAGCAGGACAAAGCGGTCGAAAAGCTCGCCGAAAGAGTCACCGCGCGAGCGGCGGGCCCCCGGCAAGAGGCGGAGATGATCGCGGACTACCTGCGTGAAAATTACGAGTACTCGCTCCTGTCCCAGGAGGGCGATAAGAGCCTCAAAGATTTTCTTTTCGACTCCCGGACCGGCAACTGCGAATACTTCGCCTCCGCCGCGGTGGTGCTGATGCGCATGCGAAAAATCCCCACCCGGCTGGCGACGGGCTTCGTCCTGGCGGATTGGAACCCCTACGGGCGGTTCTACGACGTCCGCCAGCACGACGCCCACGCCTGGGTGGAAGCGTACCTTCCGGAATCCGGTTGGACCCCTTTTGATCCGACGCCGCCGGGCTCCTCGCAAGGAGCCCTTATCGGATCATTTTGGAAAAAGCTCCGCCAATACTTCACCGCCCTGGAGGTAAACTGGTACCGGCGCGTGGTGGGCTACGACCGCAACGATCAAAACAGCAATTGGCAAAAATTGTTTCAGAGTTGGAAAGACCTGCTCAAGGAAGGGTTGAAGGTTTTAATTCTCGCCGCGGCGGTCTTGGCCCTTGGATGGGCGGGGCGGCGCGCCCTGACTCTGGCGGAGCAAAAGCGCCGCACGCGGGGACAAGACGCCTTTTACCTGGATTTGCTGCGGCTTCTGGAAAAAAGAGGGCACGCTAAAAAACCATGGCAGACCGGCAGGGAATTCGCCCGGGAGGTAGTGGCGCTCAATCCCCGTCTCTCGGCCGTGGCCGACCTGACCGAGCAATATTACCAATGCCGGTACCGGGGGCGTCCTCTCGGTGAGAATGACGAGCGGCGCATCAAGGACCTGCTGCAAAGCCTAAAAACCTCTCAGTAAGGAAAGAGTTCGTCGACGGGTATTTCCCGAAACTCCCCCAAGGTTTTGAGCCCGTCGAGGCCGACGCGTTCGCGGTTTCCAAGGATGTAGATTGTCAGCGGCTGATTTTCAAAGCGCCGGGCGAAATCCTGAAGCTGCGGCAGCGCGTAATTGACGGCTTTTTGCATATTCTTGGGCCGCGGATCGGCCGCAAGGCCCCACTTCTCCCAAGCGATGACGGTTCCCGGAATGGAGCGAAACTCGATGGGCTCCGCCCGGTATCTTTGCTCGATGGATTTTTTCGTCGCCTGGAATCTTTCGGAGGAAGGCGGCAATTTTTTGATCAACTGGGCCAAAAGCCCGGTCGCCTCCAGCGTCTTATCCGCCTGGCAGCCGAGTCCGGCCGCCACCTTGTTTTCGTCCGGTTCGTACTCACCCTCGCTGTAGCCGCCTCCGGCCGAATACGCCAGGGCGCGCGATTCCCGGATTTCCTGCCAGATCACCGAGCTCATGTCGCCGCCCATGTAGCTGGAATAAAACCGGTAATCCACCTGATTCTCCGCCTTGAAAATCTCGTCGGCGGCGAAAAGCCCGACCAAGGACTGCACCATGTCGCGATGGACAAAAATGACGTTGTCTTTTTGCGGCTTTTCGTAGCGCATCGGCTCATGCGCGGGAGTCTCCAAGTACTTTCGTCCATCTCCCTTCAATAGCCCGGCCGCCGCGTCCGTTCCGCGGGCGCCGACGTAGCCGGCGCGGCGGCGCCAATTCCAAACGTCCCGGATGAGGGACTTGAGGTCCTCCTCCTTGAGCGCCCGCAGCTCGGCGTCGCTGAGTTCCGACAAAACGCCGCTTTTTTTGCCTCGCTGGGCCCATTCGCCCAGGGCCCGGCGGATATAGCGCACGTCCGCCTTGTTGTCCTTGTGCTCGCCGATCTGCACCTGAATCAATTTTTCCAAGGCGCCGGAGGCGACATTGGGCGACTCGAACCTTTGGCGCATGAGCTCAAGGGTTTCCTCCAGATGGGCATCAAGCCCCTCCAAATGGACCGAGGACGACACCTCTCCGCAACCCGCGCTCATCGAGCTTCCGAGTCTATATAGCGCTTTCTTAAAATCTTCGGCGCTCATTGCTCCGGCCCCTGAGAGATTGAGCAGGGAAAAGGCCGCGCATAAATTCCGCTCATGCTTTCGCCCGCGCTCGAAATCAAAATCCAGGGAGAAAAGGTCGTTCATGGGGTTTTTGACGGCGTAGAGCTTTCCCCAGGCCATTTCTTCCACCTGATAGTCGAGGCCTTTTTTAAGCCATTTCGGCTCGATGGGAACAGCCGGCATATTGACGATTTCCTTGAAGAGTTCTGATTCTCGGGCTGGATCGATATCGAGCGTGGTGAATTCCGGCTTCGCGATGGACGGAACTTCGGGCTTGCCTTTGCGCCGGTAAGCCACGACCCGGTTGTCTCCAAGGTATTTGGCGGCCGCCCGCAGGACCTCCTCTTTGGTCACGGCGCGCAGCCTTTCCAAATGCGCGGCGGTGTAGGGCCACTCCTCGAAGCTGACGAAGGAGTCCATCAGAAGCTGGGCCCTGGATTCGTTGGATTCGAGCCTCTTTTTGTCGTTCACCTCGAAATTCGTCACCACCGCCTTGATGTCCTCATCCGCAAAATCGCCGGCTTTGAGCTTGGCCGCCACCTCCAGCAGCAGGGCTTCCGCCTCTTCAAGCGTCTGTCCCTCCTTGGGATTGGCCCACATAACCCAGGCCCCCGCGTCGTTTCTCATCTCAGGATAAGAGCCGGAGCTTTTCACTTTTTGATCCTGGTTCAAATAAAGGTTCAGGATTCCAGCGGCCGCGTTGTCCACCAGCATGTCCATCACCCGCAGGACGTCGGCGTCGGGATGCCCGGCGGCGACCGTCGGCCAGGCGATCACGACTTTCTCCTCCGCCTCATAGCGGACCTCGGCGCGCTCGACCCCGCCGGGCGGCGGCAGCGGCCAAGCGCCGGCCGCGGGCATGTCCTTGGGCTCCAGAGCGCCGAAATATTTCTCAAGCAGAGGCAAAACCTCTTTGGGCTCAAAATCGCCCGCGAGAACGGCGGCCATGTTGTTGGGCCTGTAGTAAGCGTCAAAAAAAGCGTACATCTTGGCCAAGGAAGGATTCTTTAAATGCTCGATGCTTCCCAAAATGGTGCGCTGGCCGTAAGGGTGATTTTTATAGACCTTCGACTCCAGGGCTTCGTTTAAGATTCTCTCGGCGTTGTCCATGGAGCGGTTTTTTTCCTCATAGACCGTCTCCAGTTCCGGTTGAAAAGCCCGGAAAACGGGCGTTTTAAACCGCTCCGATTCAACGCGGGCCCACAGCTCCAGCCGGTTGGCGGGTATGTCCGCGATGTAAACCGTCGTCTCCCAATCGGTGAAGGCGTTGAGGTCGCTGAAGCCGACGCTCTTGTAAAGCTTGTCGATCTCGTTTAAAACCTCGTAGCGCCCGGCTTGCAGGCTCTCGGCGTCGATTTCCTTGTAGATTTTCTTGCGCTCTTCCGGCTCCTGCACGCTGAAAAGCTTCTCGTAAAGCTCCGTGATTTTGTCCAAATGCTCTTTCTCTTTTTCAAAATCCAAGGTCCCCAGCCGCCGCGTGCCCTTAAAAAGCATATGCTCCAGGTAATGGGCCATGCCCGTGCTGTCCTCCGGATCCTGCTTGCCCCCCGCCCGGACGCCGATCCACGCCGTGATGCGCGGCCGCTCATGGTTGGGGCTCAAATACACCGTCAGGCCGTTGGCCAGACGGTGCACGGTCACCTGCATCCCGTCGCCCGCCAAAGGCTCTAAAACGGGTCTGGGAAGCAAGGCCGTCTGTCCGGGCGTAGCTGTCGGCCTCGATGCCGCATCTTGCCCCGAAACAGGATGAACGGAAACCCAAACGGCCAAAAACGCGATCCCTGCCAGCCGATGCATTCTCATAAGCCTTTCTCCTTGAAATTCAATTGCGGCAAGCCACAGAATACAAAATATTTCGCCCCAGCCAAATCACGCGAAATTATTCCAACCACCCCATCTCCCCATCCTGGGCGGCGTGATAGGCTGACATAGCCCGCAGCGTTTCCCCTCTCGCGGGTCCCCTTCTCAAATCTGCGGGGACCCCTTGCCAGAGGCAAGGGACGAGGGGAGCGCCAGTGGCGCGTGTCGCCCGCAGTCCCGGATCAGCGCCTCCGGCGCCTCTGGGGCCGGGGCCTCAGGTCCCGGCCCCAGAGAGGGGCCC
>JACQRQ010000159.1 GCA_016206405.1 Elusimicrobiota bacterium
GGCCGCCGCCGCCGCGGTGTCGGGTTGCACGACGATGTCGAAGTCCTATCCGCTTCACACCCCTTCGGTCGAAATTTTGCCTTTGCACCGCAGCGAGTACATGATACTCGGCGACACGGAAGGGCAGGCTTGCGCGCGCTACTTTTTTGGCGGCAAATTGCCGTGGTTTTCGGGCATACCCTCCAAGTCGGTCAATCAACCCGGCGCGACGAGCGGTTTTCTCGCCTCGCTTCCTATCATCGGCGCCTTCTTCGGCGGGCAAGAGGCCGTCATCAACGAAGCCCTGTATGAAGCCATCGACAAAGTGCCCAGCGCGGATTCGGTCATGTCCGTCCGGGTCTCGATGCACAAGCGCTATTCCATCCCCATGTTTTACAAGGACGAATGCGCCACCGTCAAAGGCAAGGCCTTCCGCTTGAAGGTGGACCGCCCCAAGAAAGACGAATAGGCCGGACGTCCGGGGGGGCCCATTGATATCCTGCCGCATCGGTTGGAGAAGTCTGCGCTTGAGCGCGCTTTTGGGCGCGGCCGCTTGCGCGAGCGCCAACATCGCGCGCAACCCCAATATTGACGTCAATCGAGTCCGCAGAGTCGCGGTCGTGCCCTTTGCCGAGGACGCCGCCCAGGGACGCGTCACCGGCGAGTGGCAGACCGTGCTCACCGCCCTGGGCTACCGCGTGATCGAGCGCGGCGATATTGATTTGCTGCTCAAAGAGCATGGTCTGGCCCTTTCCGGCATCGTCAACCCCGACGAAGCGGCCAAGATAGGCGAGATGCTCGGCGTCGAGGGCATCGTCCTGGGCCGGCCCGGTTCCAAGCCCTATATCACCTACAATATGATGAGCCAGCAGGAGACCGCGGAGCCGCCGCCTCTGTCGGTCAAGCTCATCGACGCCGGAACGGCCCGGGCCCTATGGAGCGTCACGTCGCAGGAGAAGGGCGAGCACAGCGCCAATATCCTGAGGCAGGGCAACGCGGTCGAGCGCGAGCACGTGAATTCGCTGCGCAAGACCCTGAAGGCGGGCGGCTGGAGCTCCTTTCCGCCTTCCTCCTATCTGCACTGGGGCTCGGGCGTGCGCATCGCGTTTAATCCGGCGATAAAGCACTCGCGCAGGCTTCGCATCGGCGTTTATCCTTTCAAGGCGGAGAACCGCAAGGACGCGGACCTCTGGGCCGACAAGATGTCCAACGCCCTTCTCAACGCCGGCTACGACGTCATCGACCGCGTCCAGCTCCAGGCGCTGATGAAAGAGCAGAAATTCTCCCTTTCCGGCGCCGTCAAGCCGGAGCAAATGGCCGCGCTGGGCGAGGTGGCCGGAATACAGGCCCTGGTCTTCGGCGCCGTTTACGGCGACCCGGTGTGCGCGTACGCCGTGCGTTTGGCCGATTTGACCACGGGAGAGCTTTATTGGAGCGCCTTCGGCGAGGGCTGCGAGTTGGACGCTTTTTCCAGCGCCCTGCAATCTTCCCTCGCCAAGCTGCAGGACCGGGCCGCGGAGGGGACCGGCGCCGTCCAACCGCCGCCGCGTCCCGCGCCGGCGGCGATGGAGCCGCCTTCCTCGTCCGTCCGGGAGAAGCCTCCCTTTCGTATCGTGATCTCAAAGCCCGCCGACGGTCTTGAAACGGCGGCCAAACAGGTCGGCGTCTCGGGTTTTGTGGAGGGCAGCGTCAGGATAGAGCGGATGAGCCTCAACGGCAAGCCGGTGGAGCGCAAGCGCGGCTTGAGCGTCGTTTCCAAGGCGCAGGGAACATTTCCCTTTGAGGAAAACGTGCCGCTTGTCTTCGGGCAGAACTACATCATCGTTGAGGCCGTGGATTCATCGGGCCTCGCCGCCAAGTCGCAGGTCCTTGTCGTGAGAAAGCAGGCCGCGCCCGAGGCGCAGCCGTCCCAGGCGAGACTCCCCACGCTGTGGGTGGTCGTCATCGGCATCAACCGGTATCAGGACACGGGCGTCCAGGAACTGAGGTTTGCGAGCAAGGACGCCGAAGCTGTCTCCGCGTTTTTCGACCGTCAGGAAAAACTCGGCGTCTATAAGGCCGTAAAAAAACGGCTGCTCATCGACGAGGCCGCGACGCTCTCGGCCATGCGCAAGGCGATGGGGGAATTTTTTCTGGATGCCCGCGAGGACGATATCGCGGTCGTGTTTTTCGCCGGCCACGGGTTCGTCGACAAGGTCGGCGACGCCTTTCTCCTCGCCGCCAATTCCAAGCTGGACAGCCTGTATTCGACCGCCCTCCCGATGAAGGAGTTCAAGGACCTGCTCTCCAGCCGTATTCCGCCCAAACGCACGCTGGTTTTGGCGGATGCCTGCCATTCGGGGGGCATGGGCGCCGGACTTCGGGGCAGCGACCAGATCGTCGCGGACTTCCAAAGGCTTTCGCGGGAGACGCAGGGAAAAGTCATCGTGACCGCCAGCCGCGAGAGGGAATTTTCGCGGGAGAACGAGGCCAAGGGCCACGGGGTGTTCACGTATTATTTTCTCAAGGCCTTGGAAGGCGGCGGGGACAAAA
Organism: Elusimicrobiota bacterium; assembly: GCA_016206405.1. Lineage (GTDB taxonomy): Bacteria > Elusimicrobiota > Elusimicrobia > O2-12-FULL-59-9 > O2-12-FULL-59-9 > O2-12-FULL-59-9. The sequence goes on from JACQRQ010000159.1 coordinate 2,512, forward strand.
ACGATGACGGCATCGTCACCTTGGGCGAGGCTTACGATTTCCTCTATGAGAAGGTGGTGGAAGACACCGGCGGCGCCCAGCATCCCACGATGCCCGCCGGCGGTTTCGACAACGAAATGCCGATCGCCGCGATCCGGTGACTTATCAACGCCCGCCGTTTCGAAAGCTTCTTAAAGCGATGCCGCCTGTTCTTGCGGCCGCCGCGGCGGTCTGGACCGCGGGATCCCTCCGTCCTTTTGAAATCCTCGAACTGCGAACGTTGGACGCTTTCCTCAAATGGCGCGGGACCGAGGCGCCCTCGAAAAGCCTGCTCATCGTGGGCATCGACGACAAGAGCCTGGAGGAAATCCAGGAGCCCTACGCTTTCTACGCCCGTCACATCGCGCGCGCTATTCAAACGGCACTTGACGGCGGCGCCTGGGCGGTCGGCCTGGATGCCATCCAGCCCCGGGAATACGTCAACCCGGAATTTAAGCGCGGAAGCCGGGAGATGGCGGCGCTTTTGCGAAAACGCCGCGACGTCGTGTGCGCCTACCGGCTCTATCCCGATATCCAGGCTTCCACGTTCCTGAGGTCCCTGGAAAACGCCGGGGCGGTGAATTTGACGCGGGATTTGGACGGCGTCGTGAGGCGCCAGAGGCTTGTCTTTGAGCATCCTCCGGGCGTGCCGCGCCCCGGCCTGGCTTTCAAAATCCATCAGGCGGCGGCTTCGCGCGGCTTCTTGAAAGCCCTCAGAGCCAATCCGCAGCCGGAGACGGTTATCATCAACTACGCCGGACCCGGCGGAACAGTTCCCCGTCTGTCCTTAGTGGACGTCTATAAAGGAAGGACGCCCGCCGGGGCCTTTAAGGACAAGATTGTCCTGATCGGCGACGTGAGCGCCGAAGGCCAGGAAGTCCACATGACCCCGTTCTCGGCGGACATGCCCGGCGTGGAGGTTCACGCCAACGTCCTCCACACTCTTCTGAGCGGCCGGCGATTGGCCGGCGCTCCCGGTTGGATCAATGTGCTGATTGTGCTTATCCTCGCCGCGATGGCGGCGTTTATTTTCTCCGTCTCAGGGGCCGGGATGGGCGGCGTCGCGGCTTTTGTCTTGAGTGGGGCGTATGCGGTGGGGGCGTACACATGCTTCATCCGGGGGGGAATAAAGCTGGAGGTCGTCCGCCCTTTGATGGCGGTCCCGGCCGTCTATGCGGCGGTTTACGGCCGGCGCTTCGCGCGCGAACGAAAGAAGCGAGCCCTGGTGCAGGGACTCTTCTCACAATATGTCGCGCCCGAAGTTGTCCGGGAGATACTGACCCGCAAGGACGGCCTAAAATTGAGCGGAGAGACGCGGGAGGTCACGGTCTTGTTCTCCGATATAGAAAATTTCTCGACGCTCAGCGAAAAGCTTCCGCCGGACCAACTCGTGATGCTGCTCAATACCTATTTCTCCGCCATGGTCGGGATTCTATTTAAGGAAAAGGGCACTCTCGGAAAGTTTCTGGGCGACGGTCTGATGGCCTACTGGGGCGCTCCCGTCGAGCAAAAAGACCACGCCGAGCGGGCCGCCCGAGCCGCCGCGGCGATGTGCGCGCAGGTGGCCGATTTCGCCGACCAATGGCAAAGCATCCTGCCTTTCCGGTTCAACGTGAGGATCGGCATCCATACGGGCGAGGTCATCGCGGGAGATATCGGCTCCGTGGCGCACAGGGAATACACCGTCATCGGGGATAATGTGAACATCGCCGCGCGCTTGGAGCCGCTCAACAAGCAATTCGGCTCCCGGATGATGATCAGCGCCGCGACTTACGAGCATGTCAAGCATAAGTCCGAATGCAGGCGCTTGGGGAGCATGCAGGTCAAGGGGAAAGACATCCCGGTGGAGGTTTATGAACTATCGAGCTGGAAGGGTTAGGGCGTTGAATTCTTTAATGCTTGCGGCGCTGGCGGCGGTCGCCGCGCCGGCCGGCCTCGCGCACGCGGGTTGGGGAGTCGCCGATTTGACGGAAATCAAGGAGCGCGTCTCGGTGAAGCGCTCCGGTGAAAGCGCGTGGGAAACGGCGGAAGCATTTTCGATTCTCAATCCAGGCGACGAAATCAAGACGGTCGAGCAAGGACGGGCGACGCTTTATTTTTGGCCCAGAAGCGAAGCCGTGGCGCTCGGGCGCGAGTCGCATTTGCGGCTCGAGAAGGGCCGGTATGTGGTGTTGAAGGGCACCGTCGCCGTTTCGGCCGCGGCTGGGCCCTCCTCGGGCACGGTAGGCACGACGATGCTTCGCGGCGGCGCTCCCGACGCTGGAAGCGCCAGCGGCGCCGCTCCGGACCCCCTGCGCGCCCGGGTGCTTTGGATGGAGGGCCGGCTGGAGGAGGCGGACCGGGAGTTTGAAAGCAGCCTGCGCGGCGGGGCGCATCCGA
>JACQRQ010000161.1 GCA_016206405.1 Elusimicrobiota bacterium
GTGCCGTCAGGGTTAATAAGGGCAACGTAGACATTGGAGTAGGCGACGGCGCCATCCCAGCCCCCGATCACATAGACACGCCTATTAAATACAACAAGGGCTTGACCCGACACGGTTACCGGCAAGCTGGCGGTTTGGGTCCATTGGCCAAGCGTACCGTCGGGGTTAATAGGAGCAACATAGACCTCGGAGCGCATTGCAGCGCCAACGCCATCCCAGCCCCCGATCACATAGACACGGTTGTTGAAAACAATGGATTTGGCCCCACTAAGAACGACGGGCAAACTTGTGGTCGTGTTCCAGCCGCCCACGGTGCCGCTGGAAGAGATGGCGGCGAAGTAGACCGTGGAGTATTGGCCGCCGCCATTAGCGCCCCCGATCACATAGATGCGGTTGTTAAAAACAACGGAGGAATGATTTCTGCGAGTGTTAGGAAGGCTTGTTGTTTTTATCCAAGACCCCGTGCTGGTGATAACGCCGTCAGGATTCAAGGCGGCGAAGTAGACTTCAACGTGGGCGGTGCCGCTGACATCATTGCCCCCAATCACATAGACATAGCTGGAATAGACCACAGAGGCGTGGAGGCTTCGAGGCTGAGGACTCTGCGCTGACCCAATATTAGACGACACCGCCACGGTCCAGGTGGAGGGCTCGACCATGGTGATGGCCGGGGGGATGGGCGGCGCATTGTCCTGGGGGTAGTAGGGACCGAAGCATCCGCTCCAACCCCCCGTCATTCCGGCGGAAGCCGGAATCCAGCCCTCATTCCCCGCCGCATCCCTACCCTTGACCTTCACATAATGCGCCGTGTCCGTTGAAAGCGACGCGGGGGTGGTAAAGCTCGTCAGGTTGGACCACCCTGAGTCATAGACCGCGGCATCCTCGCAGAACTTGGAGGCATGGACCTCAACCTTGTTGGGATTGGGCTCATCCCCATACGCGTCATCCGCGGAGGCCGAAAGGTCAATCTTCATCTTCTTGTTCCCCACCGCCGCGCTGATCTCGATTCCGGTCAGGGTAAAGGAGGCGGTGATGACATCTATATCTGAGCGCGCGGCAAAGCCGGCCTTTCTGCCTCCAATCAGGTAAAACCGGTTGTTAAAAAGCGCCCACGAATGAGATTCGCGAGCGTCCGGCAGGCCCGGCAAAGAAGTCCTCCACGCTCCCAGAGTGCCGCTGGAATAAATAGGGGCTGAGTAAACGCTGGACTGCACCGAGGCATTCGCCCCGCCGGCAACATAAAGCCTGTTGTTAAACACAACCGCGGCGAAATTGACCCGAGCGCCGGGGATGGGCGTGGCTGTCAGTTCGGTCCACGCCCCCAAAGCGCCGTCCGCGTTGATGGGAGCAAAATAAATTTTATCGCTGTAAGTGCTGTCTATCCCTCCCATAACGTAAAGACGGTTGTTAAAAACGATGGCTCTATGAGAACGGCGATTTTCGGGCAGACTGGTAGTCTGGGTCCAAGCGCCCAGGGTGCCGCTGGAATAGAACTGGGCAAAATAGACCGTAGCGTCATTATTGCCGCCGATCACATAAACCCTGCTGCTAAACACCACGGAGGCATGCTCGGAACGGCCAGCAGGCAGACTGGCCGCCGGGTTCCAGGCGCCCAGGGGTCCGCTGGAGCTTATAAGAGCAAAATTAACATCAGTTCCCGCGCCGCCGTTGGCGCCGCCTATAGTGTAGACCCAACTGCTAAAAATAACAGAAGTGTGCCTTGTTTTGGTCGTTGGCAAGCCCGACGTTGGAATCCAAGACCCCGTGCTTGTTATTGTGCCGTCAGGATTGATAGGAGCGAAATAAACATCGGCATGAGGGTTTGTCCCGTCATCTCCGCCGATCAAATAGACAAAACTAGAATAAACGACCGAAGTATGCCAGTGTCTATTTAAAGGCCCGCCAGTGGCGCCGAGGCCGGACGACACCGCCAAAGTCCAGGTGGAAGGCTCGATCACGGCCAGCGTGGGCGGCAGAGGCGGAAAATTATCAGCAAAATCATAAGGCCCAAAACATTTCCCTTTGTCGCTTATGTCGCCTTTGTCGCTTATATTCCCCGCAGCGTCGCGGCCTAGCACCGCGGCGTAGTGCGCCGCGGCGGTGGAGAGATTAGTGGCTAAATGCGAAGCGCCCGAGAACCAGTCGGAATCATAAACCGCGGTTCCGGTGCAGAGAACGTTCTGGAAGAGCTCGATCTTGTTAGGGTTGGCGTGCGCCTGGACCGCGTCCTGCGCGCCTTGTGAAAACACGAAATTCAACTGCCGGTAGTCCGGCGAAGTGATGCCCGCTACGGTGAAAGAAGCGGCCCAAACCGCGGCGCTGGCCCCCCCCGCGTCCCCGCCTATCACATAAGCCCTATTGTTAAACGCGATCGCGCTATGGCGAGTCCGAACAGCCGCGAGAGCGGTCTGCGTGGTCCATGAGCCAAGCACCCCATCCGGCCCGATCGCGGCCGAGTAAACGTCCGCGGAATCCGCGTCGCTCGCATTTTTCCCGCCCAGGGCATAGAGCCTGTTGTTAAATGCCAGAACCCTGTGCCCATAGTGGCCCTCCGGCAAGCTGGTTGTCTGGGTCCAACTCCCCACCGTGCCGCTAGAAAATACCGTAGCCACGTAGACGTAAGAACTCGCCACGGTCCCATAGCCCCCAACCGCGTATACAAAAGAGCTGACCACTATGGAAGCGTGGCTGTGCCGGGCAGCCGGCAGGGAAGACCCGCCGCCCAAAGTCGTCCACGCGCCCAGGGTCCCGCTCGAATAAATGGGCGCTGAGAAAACCGTTGTCTGCGCCCCCGAGTTGTTGCCCCCGGTCACAAACAGATTGCCCCCGAACACGACCGAGGCGTGTTTCTCCCGCGCGCTGGGCAATGGAGTCGCCGGCGTTAGATTGTTCCAAGAGCCCAAAGTCCCGTCCGTATTAATCGGCGCTGAAAATACCGTATTAGACGGACTCCCCTCAGCCGTGCCGCCGCCCGTCACAAAAACATAGGAAGATGACACCACGGCAGAATGCAGACGCCGCGCGGCTGATAGCGCCGTGGTTGCTGTCCAAGACCCGCCGGCAGCCAATTTCCCATCCGGACCAATGGCTGCAAAATAAACCTCGGTCTTTGCCCCGGCGCCGTCATAGCCTCCGATCACGTAGCCATAACTCGAATAAACCACCGTGGCATGATCGGTCCTGGCCGCCGGCAAAGAAGAAGAAACCGCCAAGGTCCAAGTGGAAGGATCCACCGCCCCCTGCGAAATCGTAGGCGGCAAAGGCGGAATCAAATCCCCCGAAGTATACGGCCCAAAGCACCCGCCAATGCTCCCCCCCGCTCCCCCCGTCATTCCGGCGAAAGCCGGAATCCAGCCCTCGTTCCCCGCATTATCCCTTCCCCTGACTCCAACATACAATGGCGTATTACTCGGCACCGCCGCGCTCAAGGGCGTATTCCCCCATCCTGATTGAACCAGAGGCGTTCCCGAGCAGTCAAACGTGGAATAAACCTCAAGCCTATTGGGAGTCCCCGATCCGTTAAACTCATCCGCGGCTTCAGCCGAGAGCGCCGCCTGCACCTGGCCGGCGCTGGGAAAGGTGACCCCCTGCAGGGTGAAGGTCGAGACCAAAATGTCCGAACGGTACGCCGCGCCCGCGTAGCCGCCGATCACGTATAACCTGTTATTTAACACAACCGCGCTGTGTCTCTCGCGCGCCTGGGGCAGAGCGGTCATGGCGTTCCAAGCTCCCAAAGCGCCGCTTGAAGAAACAGCCGCGGAGTAGACCTCGTTTCTTCCGACGCCGCCGATCACATAGAGCCTGTTATTGGCCGCGGCCGAGGCTGTGTAGGAAAACGCCGCGGCTAGATTCGTTGCCGGCTTCCAATCCCCCAGAGTCCCGTCCGGGGCGATCAAGGCGAAGTAGGGAGTTAAACCGCTGGAATCGCCCAAAACGTAAATCCTGTTATGAAACACCAGGGCGCTATGCCCGCTGCGGGCCTGGGGCAGGCTCTTGGCCACGTGCCACGCGCCCAGGCTCCCGTCCGCATTGATCGCCGCGTAAAACACGTCGGCCCTGGCCGTTCCCCCGGCGTCCTTGCCGCCGATCACATAGAGCGCCCCCCCCGTCATTCCGGCGGAAGCCGGAATCCAGACCGAAGCGTGCGAATCCCGCGCAGCAGGCATGCTGGCCTGGGACCAAGCGTCCAGCGTGCCATTGGCGTTGATCGCGGCAAAGCGGATATCCTGCGAAGCGCTGCCCCCGACAAGACCGCCGATCACGTAGAGCCTGCTATTGTAAATGACCGCGCCATGCCTCTCTCGCGCCGCGGGCAGGCTGGTCGTCTGGGTCCAAGACCCAGTTGAGGTCACCTTGCCGTCTGAAAAAATTGGAGCGAAATAAACCTCAGAGCGCGCCCCGCCCCCGTCATTGCCGCCGGTCACATACACATAACTGCCGTACACGACAGAGGCATGATCCCCCCGCGCCAAATTAAGCCCCTTGGCCGCAATGTTGGAAGACACCGCCAAGGTCCACGTGGAAGGATCCACTGCCGGCTGTATAATCGCCGGCCCCAACGGCCCCCTATTATCCGCCGGATAATACGGCCCAAAACACCCTTCGCTCTTTCCCCCCGTCATTCCCGCTCCCCCCGCGCCCCCCGTCATTCCGGCGGAAGCCGGAATCCAGCCCTCATTCCCCTGCGCGTCGCGGCCGCGCACCCTCACATAATTCGCCGTAGCCGTAGACAGCGTGGCGCCGGTGTTGGCGCTCGTTGCCGGTATCCATCCAGAATCATAAACCAACCCCCCCGCGCAGTCCATCGAGGTGAAAACCTCGACTCTGTTGGGGCTCGCGTCCGCCAGGACGTAGTCGCTCGCTCCCGCTGACAGCGTGATGTCCAATTGCTTGTGGGTATTTAACGCAATGCCACCAAGCGTGAAAGACGCGATAAAAATCTCGGCCCGGTCCGCGCTCAAGTCATCTAATCCGCCGAAAACATACGCGAAATTGTTAAACACGGCTGAGGCGTGCTTGCCCCTGACCTGGGGCAGGGAAACCTGGCTTGAGTTCCACGCGCCCAAGGAACCATTAGCGTTCATAAGCGCCATCTCAACCGAGGAGACGCCTTCCCCGCCGATGGCGTATATTCTGTTGTTAAAAACCAAGGCGCCGGGAAAGGACCGGGCCGCGGACAGGCTCGATGTCGCGGTCCACGTGCTGATATTGCCGTAAAAATCAATAGAGGCGTAATAGACTTCCTGCTTGGCTGAACCGCCCTCGTAGCCGCCAATGGCGTAGAGTTTATTGTTAAACACGACCGAGGCGTGCTTCTCGCGGGGCAGAGGCAGGCTCGCGGTCTGGCTCCAAGCCCCCAAGGTCCCGGAGGACAAAATAGGCGCGACGTACACATAGGAACTCGTGGCCACCCCATTGCCCCCGACCACATAGACCCGGCTCGAATAAACCACGGAGCTGTGATAGCGCGCGGCTTGAGGCAGGGAAACTGTCGCGCTCCAGCCGCCCACGGTCCCGCTAGAGGCGATGGGGGCGAACCAGGCCGTGTTAGCGGCCGAACCCCCCGAATCATTGCCTCCTAAAACATACATACGCGCGCTATGAATCACCGCGGAAGGACTTTCCCGCACCGCAGGCAGCTTGGTCGCGGCGGTCCAAGTCCCGGTTGAGGTCACTGTGCCGTCCGGATTTAAAGGCGCGAAATAAACCGTGTCCAAACGCGACCCGTCCACGCCGCCGATCATGTAAACGTAGGTGGAATACACAACCGAAGCCTGCCCGCTCAAAGCCCTAGGCAACCCGGTAGAAACCGCCAAAGTCCAAGTGGATGGGTCCACCGCAGCTTGCGACACAGTCGGCGGTACCGGCTGATCCGTCTCCCTGGTAGAATACGGACCAAAACATCCGCCGACGCTTCCTCCCCCTCCCTGTGCCCCCGTCATTCCGGCGAAAGCCGGAATCCAGCCCTCATTCCCCGCATTATCTCTCCCCCTAACCCCAATATACACATCCGCCAACTGCGGCACCCCCATGGAATAAGAAGTCCCCGCCAACCATCCCGTATCATTCTCCGGTGCCCCCGAGCAGTCAAAAGTCTTATAAACCTCAACCTTATTGGGCGCAGCATGATCCCCAAAATCATCATCCGCCTCCTTGTCCAGCGTGACGTTGACCTGTGACGCCACAGGAAATGTGATCCCTGTCATTGTGAAGGTAGCGACGAAGATTTCGGAGTGATATCCGCCAGTTGTGGAATAGCCGCCTATCACATAGACCCTATTGTTAAAAACAACGGAGCTGTGACGGCCGCGGTTAGCGGGTATGCCATCGGGTAAAGCGCTCCACGCCCCCAATGTCCCGCTGGAATAAACAGGGGCCGAGTAAACCGTAGTAGTGTTGTCATTTCCCGCTATCACGTAGAAACGGTTATTAAAGGCAACCGCGCTGTGATTCAAACGAGTTATAGGTAAAGACGCCGTATTAGCCCAGGCGCCAAGGGCACCGTCGGGATTAATAGGGGCATAAAAAACTGTGGACTGGGCGCCGCCGGCGCTGGTGATTCCACCCCCGATAACATACACTCTATTGTTAAAAACAAGGGCTTTATGGTATTGACGAACTCCAGGCAAAGATCGAGTCTGGGTCCAAGCGCCTAAAGCGCCGTTTGAATTAATGGGCGCAAAGTATACCTCGGCGCGTGCCGCCACCGTTGAATCTTCGCCGCCAATGGCATACACACGGCCGCCGGCAACAACAGCGGCAAAGTATCTCAAGCCCTTGGGCATGCTCGCAGTCTGGGTCCAACCGCCGAGCGTGCCGCTGGAATAAATGGGGGCGAAATGAACCTCAGGGCTAAGACCGCCGGTCCCTCCCCCTAAAGCATACATACGTCCATTAAACGCTACGGCTTGAACGGCTACGGTAAGGGCCGCGGGCATACTGACGGTCTGGGTCCAGCCTCCCATCGTCCCACTGGAAAACAGAGTGGCAACGTAAGTCCTGGAACTGTTACCGCCGCCGTCATAGCCTCCCATCATGTAAACAAAACTCGAATAAACTACCGAGGCATGATAAGCAAGAGTCACTGGCAAGTTCCCGGCCAAGGTCCAAGTGGAAGGCTCCACCATGGTAATGGCCGGGGGGATGGGCGGGGTGTTGTCCTGGGGATAGTAGGGGCCGAAACATCCGCTCCAATCCCCCGTCATTCCGGCGGAA
>JACQRQ010000162.1 GCA_016206405.1 Elusimicrobiota bacterium
CGGCCGTCCGGGTTGACCGTCCTGAAGAAATAATCCCCGCTGACCTCTTTTAAAATGACGTTGGCGCGAATCTGGGTATTATTGACGAAAGTCATAGAACTGAATTCGATGTATTGGGACGGCACGACCGCTCCGCCCTGATAGGCTGCCGCCGTGGGCGTGGAGGCCCTGGGAAGGGAAGTCAGCTTCTGGAAATTGCTGGAAGCGCTGACGCAGTTCAAGGTGTACTCGAAATTGGAGGTAGAAAGAAAAGCCTCATAGCCGTTGGCGGCCTGGGTGGAAAAACTGGTGATGCAGGGAGTCACCGTGCTGGTGGCGAGCGCGTCCCATTTCACCGCGTTATCCGTCCAAATGTAGGTGACGGGATAAGAGTCAACCAGCACCTGAGGAATGCTGCCGTAGGCTCCGACGGCGCTCGCCACGGATTCCAACGTCGTCGTGCTGCTCCAATTGCTGCCCGTGGTCAGCGCTCCAGGGTTGGTGGTCGTAGACATGTAGAGCGTATCGGTTCCCGCATCGGCCATCAAAAGATACAGCGTGGTCGTGGGAGATTGCAAAAACCCCAAGGACAGATTCGTCTTCTCGGTGCCATCCCAAGGCATGCCGGTGATGGGGGCCAAGCGGCTCGCGGCAGCATTGGTGTTGGCTGGAAAATCCGCAGTCGTAATCCCGCAGAATTGAACCACGGTGGTTGTCTTATCCGAATTGTTGGTGCAGGCGGTCGCGTTTCCCCATGCGGCGGCCACCACATAAACGGCATGGTTTTGCGGGTTATACGTGGCGGCGAGATTAAAATGTTGACCTGATTGAGAAACGCAGGTGAAGCTGTTGTTCCCATTCCTCCAGGAGATGCCATCTCCCGAGATATCCGCTTCCAGAGTGGCGGCGCCCTTCCAAAAAATGGTGGACCATGAATCGCCGTTGCCGCCGCTGGTGCAGTTGTCCGGTATCCACTTGGCGAAGGCGATAAAGCCGTTGGTATTGCCGCTCCCGTCATAGGGAACGACGATAGGCTGCGCCGCATCCGTATCCCCGCCGGCCGCCAGAGATCCAGAGCCCGTAGGACTGCCGCTCAAAGCTGCCGCGCTTTGCAAGGCGAAGGTTAATTGCTTGCTCGCGCCGTATACGTCCGCGACGACCACGATATAATTGTTGTTGACGGGATAATCGCCCGGGATGCGCGTGATGCTGGGAGCGGACTTGGCGCTGTCCCAGGCGTAGCCGGCCGTGACGGGCAGACACCACTGGTAGGTGGTTATGGAAACGGCTCCGGCCGAGCTGATGGTGACGCGGGCAAGCTCCACGGCCTCCGTATTTCCCGTGCAGCTATCACCCGAGAGCCACGGAGCCGCCACGTAAATCGTGTCTTGATTCCCGTTGGAGGCATCCGCGTATTGAATGACCGCGTCCGGACGGCCGTAGGTGGAGGAGGCGTCGGTGTAGACATTTTGCCCGGCGGACCACAAAGAGCCGTCCTGGCTGAAAGTCCACTTGATTCGGTTGTCTCCCGTGTCCTGATAAAAAGCCCAATAGCCGTGCACGCTGTAGAAATTTTTTCTTTGCGTCGAGATGTTTGTGGTTTTGTCCGAGCCGGAGACGACCGTGATTCCCGGACTGTTGAGCTGCGCCCGCGCCGAAACGGGAAACAATGAAAGGCAGAAAAGCCAAAGAAGTCCGCGCGCCCGCCAAAGGCATCCGGGAAATCCCCGCGCGGAACCGGGAATCTTCATGCCGATTTGGAGCCTTAATGGATCGTTGTCAAAAATCATGAGGCCTATTTCGCTTTACCGGGTCCCTGAGAAGGCGCAGGGGGCTTCTCTTTTGGTTTATTCGGCGTGCCGCCGGGGACATTCGCTTGCGGCGGAGCGCTCTGAATTATTTCCGCCGCGGAAGCGGCGGATTGCCTGACGATTCCAAGCGGATCGCTTTGCGCCGCGCGGCTCAGCGCCTCGACAGCGCGCGTGTCCAGCCGTTTGCCTAAAGCCTGGGCGGCCGATACGCGCACGCGGCCGGCGCCGTCGCGCTCAAGAATTGCCGTGAGCAGGGGGACGACGGCCGGGTCGTCGATTTCCCCCAGGGCATCCACGGCCAGAAGCCGCGTCTGCCAGGAGGCCGTGGATAATACCGTCTGCAAAGCGACGATGGCCCGGCTGCCGTGGGCGATGAGGGAGGTCAAGGCCGCCAAGCGCACTTGCGGGTCGGGATCTTCCAAAGCGGCCGCCAGGGCGTTTGATGCCTGAGATGTCGGAAACCGGGCCAAGGCATGCGCGGCCGCCCTGCGGACCGGCTTATCGGCATCTTTCGATAAAACCTCGCTGAGGTCGCCGACAGCCTCATCCCCTGCGCCGGCGGGAAGAATGCCTTCCCGGGCTTGCTGCCCCAACACCCCGGCCTCGTTAAGGCGCGTTTGCGGGTCGGCATCCCGGAGCCGCGCGCGCTTCGGCTCCGCCTGCGCCACAGCCGCGCCGGCCCAACATAAAGCCCCAAAAAAGCCGGCGGCGAAAATGGAGCGCCGAATGGCGCCCCGAAACCCGCTATAACGCGCGCGCGCGAAAAAGATAGGATGCCACCTGTAATTTATCAACATGCTCAAACTTTTGGATTTGACCTTATGCTCAAATTTAAACCTGAAATGCCATCTGCCTTCAAAGTTGAAAAAACATGCGGTTTACTAAACGGGTATTTGATGAACCGATAACCCGGAGAAGACGCAAGGCGCAACCCGGGTCAAAGGAAGGACACTCAACACCGAAGGGGGATTGGCGGCTTGAAGGAACTCCGTGGCGCCGTCGACGCAAGGATGCTGAGAGCGCCACAGGTCAGGGAGGCTGAAAGCAAACCGCAGACCGCCAGGCAAGTTTTGTCGAAACGGGAGAAAGACGCGGCGGCCGTTTCCATCCTTCTGTCGAATGCGTGATCTGAAGGAAAAGTTAAAGCCGTCAACCCCAGCCAAAACATTTCAAACGTGGAGAGAAAGTTCCGGGCGACGGGCAACTCCTTGAAGAAGAGAGCCTGGGCCAAAGCGTCCAACTCAAGAAGTTGAAATTCCTGCTGGGCCACGGCGTTGCGGACAGGCCGGTTGAATTCGTCCCTTAAATCCAGCCGGGCATCCATTTCAGCCTGCGGCACGGTGACGGCGAGATCGGCGGAAAGCGCAAATCCTGCGCCCATGAGCCAGAGACCGGCCGCCACCCCCAATGAAAAAAGTCTCTTTCTGATGCGGTTTTGTTGGCTCATGGGCGCTTTTTGGGCAAAAAAAAGCCGGCCTCGCTGACTATCTTACCCCTCTATCCCGAAGATAGCTAGCAGAGGCCGGGGTCTCTACTGTCTCCCTACCTCGAAGGGAGATCTGCGCAACAACTCCCTTCCTAGAAAAGGCGACGGCGCCAAAATTGAACCTTACCTTTTCGTGTAAGCTCATCTGCTTTCGGCAACCCGGCCGTCCCATGGGGACCCTCGGCTTTGCGTCACCGCCTTGCGGCGGTTTTGCTATTTTCGCTGCACACTCGCGCTTCAATCTAAGTATAACAGGAAACCGAATTTTGTCAAGACCTATTTTGAGCCTATTTTTGGCCTCGGCTCTCGCACTTTCTCGTCGGAAAGATTGAGCCCCCATTTTTGTGGGCGGCGAAGTCAATATAGTATGATTTCGGCCGGATGAAAAATATCTTATCGGAACACCGCATAAAAGCGTGGCTGCCCTGGTTGATATTCGCATCGCTTTTGGCCCTTCATGCTTGGCTGGGATGGGACGCCGCATCAAAATTGGGCGCCACCTCCGATGAGCCGGCCCATATTTCCTACGGTTACTCTTATTGGGCACTGGGCAGCCGTCAGGCCGATTCCACGAGTCATCCTCCGCTGCCGAAGCTTTGGCTCACCCTCCCCCTATTAATCTTAAGGCCCGACGCCTACGCGAAAGAGTGCGGCTGGCAATGGAACATGGCCGACTCCGTCGGATGCACGCGCCTTTTCTTCTTCCATAACCGCATCCCCGCGCAAACCATGCTTTTGGCGGCCAGATGCATGAACTTGCTTCTGTCCCTGCCGCTGGCCCTGGGGATTTTCTTTTTCACGCGTTCCATATCCAATTGGCAGGGCGGGCTCCTGGCGGTTTTCTGGATGATTCTATGCCCCTCCATACTCGCCAATGCCAGCGTCGCGGCCACGGATCAGACCTTTATGCTGACTTTTTTTTGGTCCTGCTTATCTTTCGCGCGGCTCAACCAAAATCCAGGCGTTAAAACTTCCCTGGTCGCGGGAATATCGCTGGGGCTGGCCTTGGCCTCCAAAGCCACTGGAATTTTTCTCCCCCCCATTCTCCTGTTGATTTTTCTTTTCCATACCGCGCTGATGCGCCCCGCCGAGCAACAGAAACGAATCGGCTGCGCCGGCGTGGCCGTTTTCGCGGCTTTTTTGACCCTTGGCCTAGTCTACTTTCCAGACACTTTAAATAATTATTTCCGCCTTTTTAAGGCCCAAACAATCAACGCGGTCCTAAAAGACGAGCCCATTTCCATGTATTTCCACGGAGATTACATCCCGGTGAATAATTGGTTGATTTTCCTAAACCTGTTGATTAAAACTCCGCTTCCGCTTGTGCTTCTTTCGGCGGCAGGCGCGGCGTTCTTTGCCAAAAATTACAAATTGAGCTTTTCCAAAGGCCTGGAATTCGTCGTTTTGCCCCCCATCGCCGTGATTTTGATCAGCATCTTCATTTATAAACTTCAACTATATAACCGCTACGTGCTTTTTATCTATCCCATGCTCTGCGCGCTCGCGGGAGGCTTTTTAGGCAACGTCGTTTTTGGAAAACATTTTGCTCCTTCCAGGAGACCGGCTTCCATCGTGCTTGCGGTTGCCGTCCTGTGGTACTCCGTCTCCAGCCTCCGCATTCATCCTTATTATCTAGGTTTTTACAATCCACTTATCGGTTCGGCCAAAAACGGATACCAATGGTTCAACGATTCCAACGTGAACTGGGGAACGAGCGAGCTTAAAGAATTCGCCGGTGTTGTGCAAAAAGAGCGTGTTTCGGCCCTTTACCTCCACGCGCCCTATCCCGAAGAAGCCGGCGGCTACGGCATTTTCCACCTGTCCTTGATCGATGGCCGGCCTTATCCTCCCGAAAAAAGCGTGGAGCCGCATGAGACGAACCCGATCTGGCTGGCCACCGACGTCACTTTCCTGCAGCAAGAGGCTCTCATTTACCATCAACCGCTCTTTCAATGGCTGTTGGCGCGCAAGCCGGATCGCGTTGTTGGTCTGGGTTTTTTTGTTTACGACATCACCGGGGAAGCC
>JACQRQ010000156.1 GCA_016206405.1 Elusimicrobiota bacterium
GGCGGCGGCGACGGCTCGGCGAAGTTCCTCATTTTTGGGATAGGTCACCGGACCGTCCACGCCCAGCACGAAACCCAACTCAACCGCCTTGCGGGCGTCCTCGATGCCTCCCGAAAAGCAATGGATGACCCCCCAATAGGGTTCGGGTTTTTTGCCCTCCCGGCAATGCTCCTCCAAAGCCGGCCAAAGGGCGTCGAAAGCCTCCCGGCAGTGAATGACCACAGGAAGCGCGGCCTCCCGCGCCACGCCGAGCATCTTTTTAAACACCGGCAGTTGAATCTCCACCGGCGCGGAACTGCGCACGGAGTCCAGCCCGATCTCCCCCAGGGCGACCAGCTCAGTTGCGCTGCTTCCGTCAAGAAAATTTTGCGCCACATCGTCCTTCCAATCCTGGGCGTAATGCGGGTGAAATCCCCAGGACACAAAGATTTGCCCCGGCCGAGTCCGCGCCAACTCCACCGCCCGCCCCCAATCCTGGGGCGAGTCGGCGATCTCAACAAATTGCCCAACCCCCCGCGCCAGCGCCCTCTCGATCGCCTCAGAGCGGTCCCCCTCAAACCTCTCGTCCAAAAGATGCATGTGAGTTTCAAAAAGCATGTTGTTCATGGCCCGTGTGGTGGATTTTTAAGAATATAGTATATTAGTCGCTGCGCGGACATTACCTACTTAAGGCTGCGACACGGATTTGCGTACCTGGTGGCGATCATGGACTGGTTCAGCCGTTACGTGCTATCCTGGGAGGTCTAAAACACGCTGGAGCGGACTTCTGCGTGGCGGTGCTCGACGAGGCGCTGCGCGTGGCCCACCCGGAGATATCCAACACGGACCAGGGATCTCAGTTCACCAGCGAGGATTACTTGGGGCGGCTGGAGCACGCCGGGGTGCGGATCAGTATGGATGGGCAACGTCGGTTCCTCAACAATATCTCCGTGGAGCGGCTGTGGCGGACGGTAAAGTACGAGGACATCTACCTGCGCGACTACGAGATGGTGGCTGACGGGCGGGTCTTGGGAGATTCTTCCCGTTTTATAACGAGGAGCGCTTCCACCAATTGCTGGACTATCAGACGCCGGCGCAGGTATACTGGCAGGGGTCAAAACGACGAGCGGAGGGACTGATTTGGTAGGGGGATCGCTGCGGAAACTGCACTTGACACTAATCGCCTTCGGGTCAGCATTATGCCTTGTCACAGCGAGTTCTGCCCAGGAAACCTCGTGGGCGAAACTTAGGGACCAGGCTTCCCAGCTTCATCAACAAGGAAAATACGCTGACGCAGCTGAGGTCGCTCAAGAGGCGCTGAAAGCGGCCGAAAGGACTTTTGGCACCCAGCACCTAAATGTCGCAAAATCCCTGGAGATTTTGTCTGTACTCTATTTCGCGCAGGGCAAAATGGCGGAGGCTGAGCCTCTGGCCAAGAGGGCGCTTTCCATTGTCGAAGAAGAGAAGGGGAAAGAGCATCTTGACACGGCGACTGCCGTCAAAATCCTTGGCGGGATCTATATGATGCAGGGCAGGTATGATGCGGCTGAACCTCTGCTCAAGCGCGCGCTCGTGATATCCGAAAGGACCATCGGCCCTGGCCATCCAGAGACCGCCAAGCACCTGGGCAACTTGGGCGGGCTCTATTTGGCCCGGGGGAAAAGGTTCAAGGCGGAGCGCTACTTGAAGCGGGCTTTGGCGATTTGGGACAAAGAGGCCAATCCCGATCCCGTTTACGGTGTGACCTCGATGACCAATCTAGCGGAGGTCTACGCGAGAAAGGGAAAATACGACGAAGCAGAGCGCCTCTATCAAAGGGGCCTAGCCGTAAGAGAACGGGCCTTTGGAAAGGACCATCCCCAGGTTGCGGATGTTTTACGTAATTACGGGGCCTTTCTGCACAAGGCAGGCAAGGGAAGGGAAGCGGTATCTGTGGAGGAACGGTTAAAGAATATCCAGTCAAAGGATTCTCGGTCGCAAAGACCGGGCAATCGTCCATGAAAAGTTATGCACGCTATCCACAATGATTCACAGCAATTCACAGAAAGGAAAAGAAGCAAGCGTGTAATCGTTTATGATTCGTACAATTTTGTTTCGGTTCCTGTCGGTTTTAAATTCAGAAGCATTCCGCCAGGAAGATAGTGTTTTATCTCCGACGGGTGGCGGCTTGGGGTCGGATCGCCCGAGGAGGAACCGGCGCGCAGGAAAATTTGGGAAAATTTGGAAAATTTGGGTCAGGCTTAATTTAGGTGAATTGAAATGTGGGGACACCAAACTTAATTCTGGATTGCCAGCCCACTGCCTTGCGGAAACCCTATGAAAAACTGTCGCCGCCATAATTTCTATTTCCGGTCGGCATCTGAAATGCCATGAAGATAATCACGGATTTCGCAGTGGCGTTGGTGGCGTTGCTGCACTTTGGTTTTCTCGTTGTCGAGATGTTTTTTTGGGAAAGGCCGCTCGGGCTTCGGATTTTCGGCCTTGCGCCTGAAGCCGCGGCGGCTACCAAGATATTGGCCGCGAACCAAGGCTTGTACAACGGCTTTTTGGTCGCCGGCCTTGTTTGGGGCCTGAGCCTCGGCGCCCCCGGTCGTGCCATCAAGATTTTTTTCCTATCGTGCGTGGTCGTCGCCGGAGTTTTCGGCGCGATGACCGCAAGTCCCAAGATATTGTGGGTCCAGGCCCTTCCCGGCGCGGCGGCGCTCGCGCTGGTGCTGGCATACGCGGGATAATGAGGGAAAATTTCGCCGACATCTGGGGAACCAAGCTTGAATCCGGGGACGCCTCGGCGATCAATGCGATTTTATGTTCCACGATTTTAAAGGGGGGTGACGACGGGATTTGCCCATCGGCCCCCGTAGCGGGGAGGGGGCCCCGACTTCCCGTCGGGGGAGGACCACGGGTCCTCAACGGGGCCCGGGGGCCCGAGGGCAAACCCGGCGGCAGGCCCCCCGAACAAAGAATTTGTGTCAGCGACTCAACAACGGCAACATGCAAAGACAGGAGTTAAATATCCAATGAAACGCACGAAAGCAAAACCACGCCGAGCCGCTTCTGCCGTCCGCCGCGATCGAAAGCCGGGCGTCGCTCTTCTTGTCGCCACGCGCAAGGGGGCTTTCATTTTGCGCTCCGGCTCCGATCGCCGCGCTTGGAAAATTTCGGCGCCCCTTTTCCTCGGCCACATCGTCCATCATATGGTCCAGGACCCGCGCGATCCCCGCGTGATTCTCACGGCCGCGCGAACGGGACATCTCGGCCCGACCGTCTTTCGTTCGACCGATTTCGGCAAGACCTGGAGCGAGGCGCAAAAGCCTCCCGCCTTCCACAAAGCTCCGGAAGGCCAAACGGGCCGCGTCGTGGATCATGTCTTTTGGCTCACCCCCGGCCATCCCTCCGAGCCGGGCGCCTGGCTGGCCGGCACGTCGCCTCACGGTCTTTTCCGCTCGGAGGATGGCGGCGCGACGTGGGAAGGCGTGGACGGCTTCAACGAGAATCCCAAGCGCCCATTGTGGTGCGGCGGCGACGCCACTCCCGATGGGCCCAAGCTCCATTCAATTTTGATTGACCCGCGCGACCGCGATCATCTCTACCTCGGTTTGTCCAGCGGCGGCGTCCTCGAATCCGCCGACGGCGGACGCGAATGGAAAACCCTCCTCCAAGGTCTTGACGTCGTCGCTGGATTTGACGCAAGCGATCAGCGCGTCCACGATCCGCACTGCATCCGCCTCCATCCCCTCGCGCCCGACCGCCTCTACCAGCAAAACCACTGCGGCATTTATCGCCTGGACCGCCCATCCGAAAAATGGGCCCGCATCGGCCGCAACATGCCCAAGGCCGTCGGCGACATCGGTTTTCCCATGGTGCTGCACCCCCGCGACCCGGACACGTGCTGGGTCTTCCCGATGGACGGAACCGAAGTCTGGCCGCGCACAAGCCCGGACGGCAAACCCGCCGTTTACGGCACGCGCGACGCCGGCCAAACCTGGCGGCGCCTGGACCTCGGCCTGCCCCGCAAAAACGCTTGGTTCTCGGTCAAGCGTCAGGCCATGTGCGCCGATAATCTTGACCCCGTCGGGATTTATTTCGGCGCGACGCACGGCGAAGTCTGGGGAAGCCGCGATGAGGGAAAAAAATGGGACTGCCTCGCCCGCTATCTTCCCCACGTCTACGCCGTCGAAGCCGCGAGCCTGCCGCGCTGACCTTTATGCGCGTTCTCATTCCCTCCGCGCTGCGCTCCTACACAGGAGGCCAAAGCGAAATCGAAGCCGCCGCCGCGACGATCGATGCGCTTCTGCGCGAATTGGACCGCCGCTACCCCGGCTTTCGCTTCCGCATCGTGGATGA
>JACQRQ010000163.1 GCA_016206405.1 Elusimicrobiota bacterium
GGCTTGAGCGCCACGCCCGCCATCTGCTGGAAGTAGGTGAATTGAGTGATTTCCATGCCGTCGAGCCTCACCTCCCAACCCACGCCGCCGGCCCCCAGCGTGGGCGACTCCCAATCGTCCTCCAGCCAGCGGACGTCGTGGCGCTTGCAGTCCAAGCCGATCGCCTTCAAGGAGCGCAGGAACACGTTGAGGATGTCTTTTGGGGCGGGCTTTAAAATGACCTGGAACTGGTAGTAGCGCGCCAGACGGTTGGGGTTTTGACCATAGCGTCCGTCCGTGGGCCGGCGGCACGGCTCCACGTAGGCGGCGCGCCAAGGCCGTTCTCCCAACACGCCGAAAAAGGTCGCCGGGTTGAAGGTGCCGGCCCCCTTTTCTAGGTCATGCGGATGGAGCAGCAAGCAGCCCTGCTTCATCCAAAAACGCTGCAGGGTCAACAATAGTTCTTGAAAGTTCATTTTTAAATTCCGTCGTTTTGAGCGGACGATCCAAAGTCATCTGCAAATGGCGGTCGACAAGACCGTTGAAAAAGCCGAGAATGCGCGGGTGCGCGGCCGCGCGGCCGAGCTCCGCCAGGGGCGCGTGATGGAGCCGGCGCCACGCCTCGGAGATAAGCGCCGCGTTGAGCGCGGGAATATTTTTCGGCGGCCAATGCCTCAGCCCGAAGCCCGCCAAGTCCAGAAGCCGCAAGGCGTAGGCCGGGCCGATCCAGGCGCCGTCGCCGTCCTGCAGCGCCGCGAGCGCCTCGGTGATGAGGCTGAATTTTTCGCCGCTGGGCTGCTGCTCCGGCGTCAGGCGATTGAGCAGCTCGCAGAAATGAAAAGCTTGCGCCATTTTAGAGAGGCTGGTCCTTAGCCGCGGATGCGCGGTCAAAACGGCTCCGCCCACGGCTTTGGCGTGGGGCGCTGCGGAGCGCATATAGAGGCGGTAATCGCCGGCGACCAGGGGCTCCGAAAGGGCCCGGAGCTTGGCGTGGGGCTTTAAAACCCCCGCGAAACGAACCGCCAGCTTGCCCAGGGCCTCCGTATAAAGGATGACCAGCCGGTCGGACTCCTGGATATTCCACTGGTCGATGACCACCCCGGGGGTCGTGACGATCACTCTTCTTCCCTCAGGCGGGCCAGGACCGAAAAATCCTCCAAAGTGGTGACGTCGCCTTTGACTTGGCCGTTGGAGGCGATCTCGCGCAGGAGGCGGCGCATGATCTTCCCGGAGCGGGTTTTGGGAAGGGCCTCGGTGAAGCGCACCTCCGCGGGGCGCGCGATGGCGCCGATGTTTTTGGCCACGTACTCCTTGAGCGTTTCCCCCAATTTCGCGTCGGGGTGGTACTCGGACTGCAGGGTCACGAACGCCACAATGCTTTCTCCCGTCACGTCGTCCGGCCGCCCGACGACCGCCGCCTCGGCCACTTGCGCGTGGGCGACCAGAGTGCTTTCGATCTCGGCGGTCCCGAGCCGGTGGCCCGAAACCTTGATCACGTCGTCGATGCGCCCCATGATCCAAAAATATCCGTCCTTGTCCTTGCGCGCGCCGTCGCCGGTGAAATAAGCGCCGGGTATCTGGCTCCAATACTGCGATTTGTAGCGCT
Organism: Elusimicrobiota bacterium; assembly: GCA_016206405.1. Classification (GTDB taxonomy): domain Bacteria; phylum Elusimicrobiota; class Elusimicrobia; order O2-12-FULL-59-9; family O2-12-FULL-59-9; genus O2-12-FULL-59-9. The sequence goes on from JACQRQ010000163.1 coordinate 1,586, forward strand.
CGGGGTCCCCGTGGATGGTGCGCAGCATGCCGGGCCAAGGCCGCTTGACGACCAGGTAACCGCCTTGGCCGGCGGGAACCGGAACGCCGTCGCGGTCCACCACGTCGGCCGAGATGCCTGGAAACGGCCGGCTCGCGGAGCCCGGCTTGAGCGCCGTCGCGCCCGGCAAAGGGGAGATCATGATGCCGCCCGTCTCGGTCTGCCACCAAGTGTCCACGACCGGGCAGCGGCCCGCGCCGATGACGCGGTGGTACCACCTCCACGCCTCCGGATTGATGGGCTCGCCCACCGTGCCCAACAGGCGCAGCGACGATAGATCATGGCGCGCCGGCCATTTTTCCCCAAGCCGGATGAACATGCGGATGGCCGTGGGCGCGGTGTAGAAAACCGTCACGCCGTAGCGCTCCACGATCTGCCAGAAGCGGTCCGGCTGGGGATGCAGCGGGGCGCCCTCATACATGAGCAGCGTCGCCCCGTTGGCCAGCGGGCCGTAGACGACGTAGGAATGGCCGGTGATCCAGCCGATATCGGCCGTGCACCAAAACACGTCGGCGTCTTTAAGATCGAAAATCCACTTCGTCGTCAGAGCCACCTGCGTCAGGTAGCCGCCCGTGGTGTGCAATATGCCTTTGGGCTTGCCGGTGCTGCCCGAGGTATAAAGGATAAAAAGCGGATGCTCGCTGTCCAAAGCTTCGGGCGGGCAGGACGCCCCGGCGGCGGCCATGGCCTCGTGCCACCACACGTCGCGCCGCGGCTCCCAGGCCACCTCGGTCCCGCAACGTTTGACCACGACCACTTTCGCGACGCCGGGGCAGGACTTCAAGGCTTCGTCGGCGCAAGCCTTCAGGGCGACCACGGCCCCTTTCCGGAAACCGCCGTCGGCCGTCACCAGCACCTTGGCCTTGGCGTCAAGGATGCGCTCTTTGAGCGCCTCCGCGGAGAAGCCGCCGAAAATGACGTTGTGGACGGCCCCGATGCGGCTGGCGGCCAGCATCGCCACCGCCAACTCCGGGATGGTCGGCAGATAAATGGCCACGCAATCGCCCTTGGCCACGCCCAGCGATTTTAGGACGTTGGCGAAGCGCGCCGTTTCCCGGTGAAGCTGCCAATACGTGTAGCTTCTGCGCTCGCCGTTTTCCCCCTCCCAAAAGACGGCGACCTTATGCCGCCGCGGCCCGTCCAGATGGCGGTCCAGGCAATTCTCGCTGACGTTGAGCTTGCCGCCCACGAACCAGCGGGCGAATGGCGGCTTCCACTGCAGGGCTTTTTTCCAGGGCTTGCGCCACAAAAGTTCCCGGGCCGCCGTCTCCCAGAAGGCCTCCGGGTTTTTCTCGGCCTTGCGGATGGCCGCGTCCCAGGATTGAGGTCCGCTGATGATGGCCCGCTTTTGAAAATTTCGGCCAGGCTTGAAAATCTGCCGTTCCGTGGAGTAAGATTCGATTTCAGCGGACATGCCGGCCTCCAGCCATGAAAAATAGAGCCCCCGTAATATATCATTTGGACCCTAACCTTGACAAATAGGGGCGTCTTGCATATAATTCCTTTACTATGCTGCCAACATTTAGACCCAACAGACGCAGAAGGGCAAAAAAATTAGGTTTCCGCGCTCGCATGTCCACCGCCGGCGGCCGAGGCGTTCTCCGCCGGAGGCGCCAGAAGGGGCGATGGAAGCTGATTCCATAACGAATTTTGACAGGGTATTTTCCCACGGTCGAAAATTTGTCAGCCCTAACTTGGTTTTGTGGTTTCGCCGCTTTTCCCAAACGGCGCCCGGCCTCCCCGAGGCCGCCCCTCCCGGGCGCTTCGGCTTGGTGGTCAGCCGCAAGCTGGGCACGGCCGTCCGGCGCAACCGCATTAAACGATTGCTGCGGGAAGCCTATCGCGCGCAGCGCGGGCGCTTCAGCGGCTACGAGCTGATCATTTATCCGCGCCCAGGGACGTGCCCCTGGCGGAAAAAGCTGGAAGCCGAAAGGGATTTATTGGCCGCCTGGGAAAAGGCCCGGCGTCCGGCGCCGCAGCGGTGACTTCCATGCGATCAAAGCCGGTCGAGAGAATTTGCGTTGAAGCGTTGCAGGCGGCCGCGGCCGCGCGCGCGGTCCTGTGGCCGGCGAGTTGCCGCTTCTCGCCGACGTGCTCCCAGTATGCGCGGGAGGCTCTGCAGCGCCGCGGACTGTGGGCCGGAGCGTATTTGACGGCGCGGCGGCTGGCCCGCTGCCACCCGTGGCATCCCGGCGGCTACGACCCGGTAATGTAAAGAAGGTTTCCGGCATGGATAAAAATTTATTTTTGGCCATTTTTTTGTCGCTGGCCGTTTACATCGGCTGGACGCTGCTTTTCCGGCCCCCATCTCCCGAGCCCGCGGCCGGCAAAGCCTCCGCTCCCCAGAGTTCCACCGCCGCTTCGCCCGCGCCGGCCGGAACGGCGCAGGGCCCGCCTCCCGCCGCGCCGCCGGCGGCGGCGGTCCCGTCCCTTGAAAAAATACTTCCCGAGGCGAAAATCATCGTCGCCGCGCAAGGCGCCCGAATCTCCTCGTTTCAATTCCCGGACGTTCTAGGCTCGATTGAATTGCTGCATGGGAAAAATCCCTCGTTCTTGTCCACCTGGGACGATTTGAGTTTCCGCCTGCTTTCCGATGAGCCTTCCCGATCCCGCTTCGCCGCCGCCCATCCTTCGGGCATCCGGCTGGAGAAAACTTTCACGTGGAATGCCGACGGCGTGCATGGCCTGAGCGTCACGGCGGCGAATCCGCTCGGGAGTGCGGTTGAGTTGCCCGCCTGGTCGATCTACTCCAGCCAGGGACTCGACACGGTCGCCTCGGAGCATAAAGAAAACAAGAGCCTTTTGCGGGCCATCGCCCTGTATCGCCATCCTCTGAAGTCCGAGAAATCCGTTTTCAAGAAGTTATCGCCCGGCGCCTATCAGGAGAATTGGCGCTGGGTCGCGGTGGATAATCGCTACTTCTTAGCCGCCATCATGCCGCCGCCGCGGAGCCTCTCCGGCGTGGAGGTTCTCGAAACCCAATATGACGGCCATGAGGAACCTCAAATCCGCCTGGACATTGCCAAGACGTCGCTCCAGCCGCATGCGAGCAAGACCTGGGAATTTAAATTCTACATCGGCCCCAAGCGATATCATTCCCTCAAAAGCCAGGACATCGGCTTGGAACAGGCGGTCGACTTCGGCTTTTTCAACGCCATCGGCCGCGTCGCCTTTTTGGCGCTTTTAAAGCTCCACAGCGTCTGCGGCAACTTCGGCTGGGCCATCATCGCCTTGACGATTCTGATACAGCTTTTGACGCTTCCCTTGACCCTCAAAAGCTCCAAATCCATGATGGCTCTAAAAAAGCTGCAGCCAAAAATTCAATCCATCCAGGCAAAATTCAAGGACGATCCCAACCGCATGAACGTCGAGATGATGCAGCTTTACAAAACCAGCGGCACCAACCCCCTGGGAGGCTGCCTGCCGATTCTGCTGCAGATTCCAATTTTTTACGCTCTTTTCACCACGCTCAGAAACGCATGGGACCTGCATGGCGCGCCGTTCGGTTTGTGGATCAAGGACCTCTCGGCGCATGATCCCTATTATATTCTCCCCATCGCCATGGGCGGGGTGATGTTCATTCAGCAGAAAGCCAACCCGGCCGCGGGCGATCCCATGCAGGCGAAAATGATGATGTGGATGCCCGTGATTTTCACGTTCATGTTTCTCAATTTCCCGGCCGGGCTGGTGTTGTACTGGCTCACCAGCAGCGTCATCAATCTGGGCCAGCAGTTGATTCTACAGCGCGCCGCGCGAGAAGAGTAAAAATTTCGTCGCTTACAGGGCGCCGCCATCCGGGACCCCGGAACGCCGCGCCGGGCGCGACAGAGAGGAGGAAAAGATGACTGACATTGAAGCGACAGGCAAAGACATTGCCGAAGCCATCGAAAATGGGTTAAAGAAGACCAAGCTCCACCGCGATCAGGTGGAGGTTACGGTTTTAGAAGAGGGAGCCTCCGGCTTCCTCGGCATCGGGACGAAAAGGGCCCGGGTCGTTTTGCGGGAGAAAAAGTGGAGCAGTCCCGAGGACCTTTCCCCGCCCGAGCCGGCCGAGGCCCCCGCCAAGACCAAAGACGCCGTCAATACCTCGCTGTACGTTGAAACCGCTCAAAATGTCGTGCGCGAAATTCTGACGTTGATGGACTTGGGCCAGGCGCGCCTGGAGGCCGTGTGGCAGGACAGGCAAAACCGCGTCTGCATCCGGATAGAAACCACCGAGGGAAAGCTGTTGATAGGCAAGGAAGGCCAGACCTTGGCGTCGCTGCAGTTTTTGGTCACGCTGATCGTCAACCGGAAGCTGGGCAGCGCCATCGCCGTGCAAATAGACACTTTGGGCTACTGGCAGAAGCGGGAGAGCCGCGTGCTTGAGAGACTCCCCCGCGCCGTCGATGAGGTCAAACGCACGGGAAAAGCCATCGGGCTGGAGCCGATGGACTCCTATTTGCGCCGGCTCGTCCATAAAACGCTCAAGAACAGCCCCGACGTCGACACCATCTCCGAAGGAGAGGGCGTGTTTCGAAAGGTGACCCTCAGGCCCAAGCCCAAGAGGCGCTGAGCCCGCGGGATGCCGTCCCTTCGCGACGCTCCGGCTCAAACGATCATCGCGCCGGCCACTCCCGCCGGCGAGGGCGCCCTGGGCGTGGTGCGACTCAGCGGCCCCGGCGCTTGGCCGATCGCCCTCGGGTTTTTAAAATCTTCCGGCGTTCCGCCCGCGGAGCTTCGGCCCGAGCCCCGCAAAATCTTGCCGGCGCGCGTGCTCGACGGCGAAGTTCTCCTGGATCAGGCCCTGGCCGTCTTTTTTCGCTCTCCCCGCAGCTACACGGGCGAGGATACCGTCGAAATTTCCTGCCACGGTTCTCCCTATATCCTGAGCCGCCTTCTGGAGTTGGGTCAGTCCCGGGGCGCCCGGCTCGCCGAGCCCGGAGAATTCACGCTGCGGGCTTTTCTCAACGGTAAAATGGATCTGGCGCAGGCGGAAGCGGTCTGCCATCTCATCCGCGCCCGAACTTCCTGGGCGCACCGCAGCGCCGCCCGCCAACTGGAGGGGCGCCTTTCCGAGCGGACGGGGACGCTGAGGCGGACTCTGCTGGAGCTTCTGGCCCACGTGGAAGCCAACCTGGACCATTCCGAGGAGGACATCCCGCTTTTGAGCGAAGGCGAATTTCAAAGCCGCTGCGGCGCGCTGCTTCAGGAAATCGAGGCTCTTTCACGGACTTTCCGCGTCGGGCGCTTGATTCAAGAGGGGGCGCGCATCGCCATCGCGGGCTGCCCCAACGTCGGCAAGTCGAGCCTGCTCAACGCGCTTCTGCGCGCCGAACGCGCCATCGTGTCGCCGGCGCCCGGAACGACGCGCGATACGCTGGAGGAGGCCCTGCAGTGGGACGGCCTTCCGGTCGTCCTGATAGACACCGCGGGCTTGCGCGCCCACACGCTCGACCCCGTGGAAGCCCTCGGCATGGAGCGCACCCGCAAAGCCGTCGAAGCCTCGGATTTGGTCTTGCTGGTGCTCGATGAGTCCCGCGCGTTGACTGCCGACGACAAAAATATCATGCGGGAGATGCGCCGTTATCGCGGCCAGGGAAAGCGCGTAGTGCTGGTCTTCAATAAATCGGATTTAGGATCCTCTCCCCTGATATTGAACGGAGACTCCTTCGAGCACGCCGTCCGCGTTTCGGCGAAAACCGGCGAGGGGTTGGACGCTCTCTTGGCCGCCGTCCGCAGGTGTCTGGATCTTCCCGAGGCCCTGGCCGACGCTCCCGAAACCCAGATGATCGCTTCGCAGCGCCACCGGCGCTGCCTGGAGAGGGCGGCCGCGGAGCTTGAAAGCGCCCGGGCGGCGACCGGCGGCGACCTGGAGGGTTTCGGCGAGATCGTCGCCGTGCATTTGCGCGGCGGCCTGGACTCTCTGGCCGGCATCACCGGCGAGACGACGACCGAGGACGTCTTGGGAAGCATTTTTTCCCAGTTCTGCGTCGGCAAGTGACGCCCCCTCGCCATGACTCTCCTCGCCCGCTTTTTTGTCCAGCCTAAAACGGCTGCCGCCGAAGCGATTGAGCGCCGGAACTGGGCCCGCGGCGGGATGGTTTTCGCGCTCAGCTTCGCTCTCGCCTGTCTTTTTCACGTCTGGCTTCCCGAAAGCTTTGAAGCCCAGGTTTACGAAAAGCTGCATCCGCACCGGCTCCTCTACTGGCTGCGCATGCTCGCCGTTTCGGGTTCGGCGGAATTATTGGATGCATTGCTTCTGTGGACTTTGCTAAAATGTGCGCGTTCGGCGATCCGGCCTCTGGAAGTCGTCGTCTTTGCCGCCTGGCTGCATGTCTATGACCTCGCGGCGCGGGGGCTGATGATTCTGGCCGCATGCCTGGACTTGGCGTGGCTTTTCAAGGCGTCCGAGACGGCGCTGAGCCTGTGGGGCGCCGCGGCGGCCATCGTCGGCATCAGCCGCATCGCGGGGACATCCATCCTCAAGTCCCTGCTGTTGATGAGCGTTTCCGCCGCCGGCGTCGTGGGGCTTTTTTACTTTTTGTTCGTCCGGGGAATTATCTCCGCCGCGACGCTCGACGCCTTAATTTTTAGGTGAGGTTGCCAATGCACGCGCATCCTGAGACGTTCGACGTCATCGTCATCGGCGGGGGCCACGCGGGCTGCGAGGCGGCGCTGGCTTCGGCCAGGATGAAGGCGCGGACGCTGCTGTTGACGCAAAACCTCGACACCATCGCCCAGATGTCGTGCAACCCCTCCATCGGCGGAATCGCCAAGGGCCAGATCGTGCGCGAAATCGACGCGCTCGGCGGCGAGATGGCCAAAATCACCGACATCGCGGGACTTCAGTTTAAAATGCTCAACTCCAGCAAGGGGCCGGCGGTGCGCTCCCCCCGCGCCCAATGCGACAAAAAGTCGTATCAATTCGCCATGAAGCACGCCGTGGAAGGCTGCGAAAGTCTCGACGTCATTCAGGATGAGACCTGCCGGCTGTGGCTGGAAAACGGCGCGCTCAAGGGAGTCGAGACCAAACGCGGAACCCGCTACGCGGGCCAAACCGTGGTCGTGACCACGGGCACGTTTCTCAAGGGGCTGGTCCACCACGGCCTCAACCAATCTCCGGGGGGGCGCGCCGGGGACCCGGCCAGCCTGTATCTATCGGACCATCTCCGGGAGCTGGGTTTTGAGGTCGGCCGCTTGAAAACGGGCACGCCGATGCGCATTCACGCCGCGTCCGTGGATTTTTCCAAGTGCGAGGCGCAGCCCGGCGATGAGCCCCCGATTCCCTTTTCCCATTTCACCTCGCGGATCACGCAGCCGCAGCTTCCCTGCCATCTGACTTACAGCAACGAAAAAACGCATGAGATCATCCGGAAAAACCTCCACCAGGCGCCGCTTTATTGCGGGGCCATCCGCTCCCTGGGGCCGCGCTACTGCCCTTCCATCGAGGATAAAGTCGTCAAGTTCGCCGATAAGCCGAGGCATCAAATTTTTCTGGAGCCGGAAGGCTACCGCACCCGGGAGATATACGTCAACGGCCTGTCGACCAGCCTGCCCGAAAGCGTGCAATGGGAGATGATCCGCACCATCGCCGGCCTTGAAGGCGCGCGCATCATGCGTCCGGGCTACGCCGTGGAATACGATTATTGCCCCCCCACGCAGCTCACTTTGTCCCTGGAAACCAAACGCATCGAAAACCTTTTTCTCGCGGGCCAGATCAACGGCACCACCGGCTACGAGGAGGCCGCGGGGCAGGGGTTTTTGGCGGGCGTCAACGCGGTTCTCAAGCTCCGCGGCGAGCCCCCGCTCATCCTCGACCGGAGCCAGGCCTATTTGGGCGTGCTGATCGACGACATCGTCACCAAAGGCGTGGACGAGCCCTACCGGATGTTCACGGCCCGCGCCGAATACCGCCTGACTCTCAGGACGGACAACGCAGATTTGCGCCTGATGCCCGTGGGACGCCGCTTGGGCCTCATCGACGATTGCGCCTATGAAAAATTTTTGAAGTACCGGCGCCGGCTGGAGGAGACCATAGCGAGCCGGGCCGGTCCCGTTCCCGGCGACGACGAGCTGGCGCCCTGGTCCGCGCAAAAAATCCTGCACCAAGTAGAGGTGGAAACCCGCTACAAGCCTTTCATCGAGCGTCAGGCCAAAGACATCGCCAATTTGAAGAAGACCGAGTCCGTCTCCATCCCGGGCGACATGGACTATCAATCCGTCTGCGGACTCCTGACCGAATCGAGACAAAAACTTTCCCGGATCCGCCCCGAAACTCTGGGGAGAGCGGCCCGAATACCCGGCGTGACTCCGGCCGACGTTCAAATTCTGCGGGTTTGGATCGAAAGGATGCGAAAATCGGGCTCAACGACGCAGGCGCGGCGGCCCCCTTCGCAGAGCTCGACACGCCTCACTGAGGCTTCAATCGTCCCGCTCCTCCGGAGCGGGGGCGGGGACCCGGATGCGCCAGCCCCTTCGCAGTGCTCAGGGACGATGGAAGCACCAGTGGTGCGAGACGAGGCGCGGCGGGGCGAGTCATGTTCCGCGAGTTCCTGAAGCCCGCCTTGGAGCAATGGGACCTTTCGCTCACTGGGCTCCAAGCGGAGCAATTGGAAGCCTACGCTCAAGCC
>JACQRQ010000167.1 GCA_016206405.1 Elusimicrobiota bacterium
AAGTCCCGTGTCGCGGATGTAGAGCTTGGGGCTCTTGACCAGTCGTTTGGAGATATTCGCGTGATAAGGCTGCAGGCGGCGGATCATGAACGCGCCCTCAAGGATGTCCAGATGGCGGGAAACCGACGGCGCGGCGAGATCGAGAGACCGGGACAGGTCGGCCAGGTTGAGCAAGCCTCCATGTACGTGAGCCAGCATGGCCCATAATTTGCGCAGGCGGATGGGCGGGACGCGGATTCCAAAAGAGGGGATGTCCCGCTCAAGGAAGGTGCGGACATACTGCTCGATCCAAGCCGTCTTTTGCCACGCGCTCTTGAGGGCATAAAGCGGCGGAAATCCCCCCCAGAACCATCTTTGCGCAAGCCAACCCGGCTTGGCGCCGAGCTCCGAACTGCCGAAGGGCGCCATCTCCAAGACGCCGATACGGCCGGCGAGGCTTTCGCCCGCCTGTTTCATCAGCTCTGGCGCGGCCGATCCCGTCAGAACGAAAGACCCCGGCCGGCACCGGCGGTCGATCACTCCGCGGAGAATGGGAAAAAGCCCGGGAAAATGCTGGGCCTCATCAATAATCAACCTGCCCGGATTGGCGGCCAGAAAACCCTCAGGATCGGAGGTCAGCAGGTCCAGGTCTGTGGGATTCTCCAGATCAAGATATCTCCAGGCCGGCAGTTCGGCGCGCACCAACGTTGTTTTGCCGGACTGCCGGGGGCCGGCCACGAGAACCACCGGAAAGGTGCGAAGATAGAACCGGAGGGGTGAGGCCTCGTCGCGCTTTAAAAGCATACCTTGTATTTTACAACCATAGCATTCAATTTACAAGGTATTATTTTTGCATGCTTCTTACTGAAGGCTAAGCAATTTTGTATTCTGTGGTCGAGGAATTCCGCTTAATGGGGAGGTGCCATGGCATTTAAGAGCGCGGGGGTCGTTTTGACGGCGGGGTTTTTGGCGCTGGGTTTTTTCAGGGCCGTGCCCGCGGTTTTCGCCGAGGATTCGGCTGCGGTCGCGGCTTCCACCGGGGCAACACCGGCGCACCAGGCGGCGCCGGTCGCGGAGCAAGAAGGGGACGGCTCTCCCGCGGGCGGTTTTCAGGGGCTTTTTTCAGACTTGCTCGATTTCATCCACCGTGAATTCAGCTTCTCCACTCTGCTGGAGCCCGACGGCGACGAGGAGAAGGCGGCCTGGGAGCGTCTGGAGAAATACGGCCCGGGAAGCCTCGCTCCGCAGGAAAAAGAGACCCTTCGGGAATACCGCAAGACTTTGGAGAAAAGGGCCGGCGCCTTTGAGACCGTGATTTCCCGCGCGGAAAAAAAGACGGGCGATTTTTTCCGGCAGATCAAAAAATCGCTCAAAGCGCAAAAAGAGAAGAAGCTCAAATCGCTGCGCCGGATCAAGTGAGGGCGGCGGCGCGGGCGCGCCCTTGCGATTTGAAGCTTATTTAATGTGATGATTGAGGACATGGAATGCGGAAGGTAGGGTTGGTCGTGCTCGTCGGGCTGGGGCTGGGATCGCTGGTTTCCTGGCAGGTGCGGGAGCATGATTTGTTCTGGATGATCCGGGCCGGCGAAGAAATCCTGCAAACCCATCGCGTTCAGACCGTGGACACTTGGAGCTATACCATCTATGGCAAAACATGGATCAACTACCAATGGCTGGCCATGGTCATCTTTAAGATCGTTTACACGATAGGCCAAACCGATGCCTTGATCGTCCTGCGGGTATTTCTGGCCGCCTTGCTTTTCGCCCTGCAGGGGCTTATTATTTGGCGGGCGCTGGGCTCCTCCCCGGAACCTATTTCAGGCTGGACCTGGCAGCGCTGGCCCCGGTGGCTGTCGGCCTATCTTCTGCTCGCTCCCGCGCTCTATGTCGCCGTCGTCTTTCGTTTGCAGATGCGGCCCGACCTGTTCGGCTACGTTATTTTCAGCGTTTTGATTTCCATCTGGGTCTCGCCGTGGACGGAAAATAGAAAAATCTTTTGCAGCGCCCTAGGCCTGCTGCTCTGGACCAACATCCATTCCGGCACCGCCGTCTTCGGGGCGGTCGTCGCCGGCTCTTTTGCGCTCGCGGCGGTGCGGCCGTTCAAGAAAACTCTGGCGTGCCTCGGCCTCTTTGTTTTGACTTTTTTCGCCACTCCTCAAACCTACCGCGTGGTTGAAGTTTTGCTCACCTTTTTCTTGCATTATGAAGGATATAATCCGGATTTCCAGCCGCTGACCTTGAAGCTTTTTGACGTCGGGAAATTCGGCTGGGCCGCCACCTTGTGGCTTTTTCTCACCTTGGCGGCCTGGCGCCGGATCTTCTATTGCAGACGCAAGAGGATTCCTTTGCCCGCGGTTTACTCAAACTTCTGGGTCGCGTCGGGGCTGGGAGCGCTGCTCACGGCGATGTGCGTCAAGCATATTCGAGTCTTTCCTTACGCCCTCATATTTTTCATGCCCGTCCTGGCGACGGCGTCGGACGAATGGCTCAAAAAGCCTTCCGCGCCGAAATTTCTCAT
>JACQRQ010000166.1 GCA_016206405.1 Elusimicrobiota bacterium
CAGAAAAATCGAAAGTAGATTCTGATCGTCGTTAAACGCGGGAATCGGCACGTGTTTTACCGGATTCCTATTTTTATGCTTGAAATATAACACCATATATATGTATATAGTGTTATATGACGCGCCTGAAGATCGCCAAGCACCGCCAGGAAGTCCGTGCCCTGAAGGCCCGCCGCGGCGTCCTGGAGCACATAGCCATGCAGCACAACGAGATGATGGCCGCCTATCTGCTGGAAAGACGCCTCCGTCCCAAGGCGCCAGCCGCGCATTACCTGTCCGTCCCGACCCCGCAGGGAAGCCGGCATCTTTATGTTCGCAAGGCGGTCGTGGAGGCGGTGCGCAGACAGACCGACGCTTGGCGCGAATTCAGCCAGGCAATGGCGGAATGGGTTCGCATCAACAAGAAGATCGAGGCGGCGCTTCGTCAGATCGGGAGCGGGCGTTGCCGGAAGATCGAGTTGAAGGCCAGGAAGGTGCGATGAAGAACTGGCAGCTATGGCGGGAGGACAGGGCGGCGGTCGCCGAGGAACTGGAAGAAGGCCATCGTCTGGAAGGCCATAATAGCGCCTTCGGCGATAACGACCTGATCGTAGGCTTTTTGATGGTGGAGGGTTTCTGGTCGGTGCTGGTCGAGACTGAGGCTGACGGGCTCAGGAAGGAGAACGGCTATCCGGCGCGGATACTCAACGGGCTATGGGCGCTGTGTGAGTTGGCCGGGGTCGAGCGTATTGCGCAGAGCGGGAAGGTGCTGGGTGACGAGGCATTGCTGCGGATGGTTGGATTCCAGGCGGAGCAGATCGAAGAGGCGCGAGCGCAAGGCCGATTGCGCGTGGACCCGGAGACGTTGGCCAATCATCTGGGACGGATCAGCCAGGCATCGGTTGAGCGCAGTTGGTGGGAGCACGTGAAGCTGCTGAGGTCGAAGCGCTGGTATCGAGGTGGGGTCTATGCGGTGGATGGGACGATGATCACGATCCCATACGGGCGGATGGGCAATTACGAGGGTGCCGGGAAGATGGGCGAGGCCTGCGGTTACCGATTGGTGGTGGTGCTCAACATCGACGAGGGGCACGAGCGCGTGGTGGGGTGGGCGCTGGGCCCGCTGGCGCGCAGCGAGAAGGCGTTGCTGGGCGAGATTTTCAAGGCGTTGCGGGAACAGTTCGGCCGGCTGGGCGATTGGATGAAAGTGCTGGTGATGGACCGCGGTTACTGGGGGTCCGCGTTTTTGGAATCGATCAAGCGCGATGAGGGCGTGGACTACGTGATCCGCGCGGGCAACGACGATCTCGACATCGTAAGCGACGTCGAGGGGATGTCGCGATTGGCGAGCACGGTCTGGCACGAAGTCACCGAGGAACACAGCCGCCTGGGCAAGATGCGTGTGCGCATGGCGGGCTTCCAAGACGTGCCGATGTTCGACGATAACAACATGGACCACGGTCCCTGCCAGGCGGTGATCGCCGAAGAGTACGACATGCAGGGGCGGCGTCTGCCGGAGCGGCCGAGATTTCATTATGTGACGAGCCTGCCGGTCGATCCTGCGTCGGTGGAGTCGGTCCAAGCAGTGCGGGCCTATTATCGCCGGCGCTGGGCCGTGGAGAACCAGGGATTTTGGGTGCTGACCAAGCGGTGGAACCTCGACACGCTGGCAGCGCGCAACCTCAACGCCATTCGCGCTCGCCTGAACTTTGCCCTGCAGCTTTACAACGCGGAGAATTGCTGCGTCTGGAAGCATCCAGGGAGTTTTCAAGAAGAACTGCCTCGACTGAAGAGACCGCCGAAGGGAGAACGCCTGGGGCGTCCCTCGATAATGATCTATACCCCCGAAGGCAAGGTCGGCGCTTTCCAAGTCAACGAGTACACGAGCTTGATTCGCAAAGCGTTCAAGGCCAAGGTTCGGCAAGGCTTGGGCCAGGGGCAATCGATCGAGGACATCCTGCGAGATTTATGAGGTCACCATGACTCAAGGCTGACGGATCATCGAAAGCAGACCGGGACCGGCGCGCCTCCACTGAGAGGCCGCCACGATGAGGATTTCCAGCCCGGCCCCGGGCGCGCTCAAAATCTACTTTCGATTTTTCTGCCCCCCCGCTCACCGCATTTTGTGAGTCGCGGTCTTTTGCTACAATGGGAACTTCGCTGGCAAAGCGGCGGCGAGGCCGGCGCTTAAGCGCCGCATCAAGGCGATAAAATGAAAATCCATTGGCGAATTTTTTCCGGATTTATATTTGGCGCGGCGCTGGCGTTTGCGGCCGCCTGCGGTTCCAAGGGAGGCGCGGGCGCCATCCGCCTGGGCGTGGCCGCCCCCATGACCGGAGATCAAGCCGCCTTCGGCGAAGAGGTGTTGTACGGAGTCTCCCTGGCGGCCGGGGAATGGAACGAACGGGGCGGGGTTTTGGGCAAGCGCATCGAGATCGTCAAGCGCGACGACCAAGCCAAGCCGGATCAGGCCACGCAGGCGGCCTACGAGTTGGTCAGCGAGGGGGTCGCGGGGGTCATCGGGCACTTCAACAGCGGCTGCACGATACCGGCCTCCGAGGTGTACCACCAAAACAACGTGCCGATGCTCACTCCCTCCGCCACCAACCCGGACATCACCGACCGGAAATATGCCAATATTTTCCGCGTCTGCGGCCGGGACGACGACCAAGGCAGGACGGCGGCGGAATACGCCGTCAAGACATTGAGGGTCAAGAAGGTCGCCGTTTTGCATGACAGGACCCCCTACGGCGCCGGCCTGACCGACCAATTCAAGCGCAATATCGAGAAATCTCTAGGGGCCAAAGCGGTCGTGTATTACGACGGCTTCGACGACAAGGAAAAATTTTTCGACCCTTACCTGCAGGAAATCAAAAAGAAAGACCCCGACCTCCTGTATTTCGGAGGGATTTACCACCAGGCGGGGCCGTTGACCGTCAAGGCGCGGGAACTCGGGCTGCGGGCCGCCGTGATGTTCGGCGACGGCGTGATCAACGAGCAATACATCGAGTCGGCCAAGGAAGCGGCCGAGGGCGCGTACGTGACGTTCGGCCCCGATCCCGAAAAGATTCCGGCCGCCAAAGGCTTTCTCGAAAAGTACCGCAAAACCTATCAAAAGCCCGCGGGCGCCTACTCGATTTACGCCTACGAAGCGGCCAATATCCTGCTTTCCTCCATCGTTCGAGCCAAGGGCGCCGATGGAACGGCGGTGTCCGAGGAGATTCGCCGCGGCGCGCATGAAAGCTCCATCGGCACCATCCGATTC
>JACQRQ010000165.1 GCA_016206405.1 Elusimicrobiota bacterium
AAGCCCGCCACCCCGAGCGCGGAAAAATCCAAATCGCCCCCCGCCAATCCGCAGAAGCCGAAGTAGCAATTCAACCAGGACTCGTTAGAAATAAAACGCTACCGTATCAGAGAATCAAAGAACCCGGCGCGCCTTCCCTTGACCTTCTGAAATATGCTTACAATGAAATTCAGGGGGCGGCGGCATGCCCCCTATAAAGGAATTAGGCGCGAGGTGTCCGGCATGACAAAAAAATTCACCTACTTTTTCGGCGGCGGCAAGGCGGAAGGCAAAGGAAGCATGAAGGAGCTTTTGGGCGGCAAAGGCGCGAATCTGGCCGAGATGGCCGGGCACCCCGCGCTGCGCCTGCCGGTTCCCCCGGGATTTACCATCACCACCGATGTCTGCACCCACTATTGGCAGTACAAACGCTCCTACCCGAAGGGCCTTCGCGAGGCGGTAGCCCAAAACCTAAAAAGGATAGAGAAGCTGACCGGCAAGACATTCGGCGACGCCGGAAACCCGCTGCTGGTCTCCGTGCGATCGGGCGCGCGCAAATCCACGCCCGGCATGATGGAAACCATCCTCAACGTCGGCCTCAATATGGAAACCATCCCCGGACTCATCGCCAAGACCCAAAACGAGCGCTTCGTCTACGACGCCTACCGGCGGCTCATCATGATGTACGCCGACGTCGTCATGGAGAAAGCGCAGGGCATAGAGCCCAAGGAAGACATGGGCATCCGCCGCCGCCTCGACCGCAGGATGGACGAGATGAAAAGCCGGCGCGGCGTCAAACAGGATACCGGCCTCGGCGCCGCCGACCTCAAGGAGTTGTGCGGCCTTTTTAAAGCCGAGGTCGGCGAAGTTTTGGGCAAGCCCTTTCCGGAGGACCCCATGGAGCAACTGTGGGGAGCCATCGGCGCGGTCTTCGCCTCCTGGAAGGGCAAGCGCGCGGTCTCTTACCGGCGCATCGAAGGCATCCCTGAAGAATGGGGGACCGCCGTGACCGTGCAGACGATGGTTTTCGGCAACATGGGAGAGGACTGCGCCACGGGCGTCGGCTTCACCCGGAATCCCGGAACGGGCGACAATCACTTTTACGGCGAGTTCCTGGTCAACGCTCAGGGAGAGGACGTGGTGGCGGGCATCCGCACCCCGGCCCCCATCAATCAATGGAGCCGCAGCGAGCAGTCCGGGCGCCTTAAGAGCCTGGAGCAATTGATGCCCAGGGTGTATGAGGAACTTTACGGCATTCGCCGCCGTCTGGAAAAGCACTACCGCGACATGCTCGACATCGAGTTCACCATTGAGAAGAACCGGCTCTACATGCTGCAGTGCCGCGTCGGCAAGCGCAACGGTCCCGCGGCCGTCAAGGTCGCCCTCGACATGCTCAAGGAGAGGCTCATCCGCAAAGAGGAGGCGGTTTTGCGCGTCACCCCGCCCCAACTCGATGAGCTTCTGCACCCCATCGTCGATCCCAAGGCCGAGGCCGAGCATAAGCCCGTCGCCAAGGGACTCCCCGCCGGCCCCGGCGGGGCCAAAGGCATGATCGTTTTTACGGCCCACGACGCCGTCGCCTGGGCCAAGTCCGGCAAACAAGTGATTTTGGTCCGCGAGGAGACCAACCCCGAGGACGTGGAGGGAATGCGCGCCGCCCAGGCCATTCTCACCGCCCGCGGGGGCATGACCTCGCATGCGGCGCTGGTGGCCAGGGGCTGGGGCAAGTGCTGCGTCGTCGGCTGCGGCGCCCTGGAAATCGACCCGCGCGCAAAGCGCGTCGCCGTCGACGGAACGACGCTTAAGGAGGGCGACTGGCTCACCCTGAACGGCTCCAAGGGCCTGGTCTATGAGGGCAGCCTTCCGATGCGCGACGCCGATGAGGAAAACGTGATGCTCCGGGATTTTCTTAAGATGTGCGGCTCCTTGCGCACGCTCGGGGTCCGAGCCAACGCCGACACGCCGGAGGACGCCGCCAGGGCGCGCGGTTTCGGCGCGCAAGGCATCGGCCTTTTTCGCATCGAGCACATGTTCTACGGCAAAGGCTCGGAGGAGCCGCTTTTCAAGCTTCGGAAAATGATCGTCTCCAAGACCCTCGAAGAGCGCCGCCGCGCCCTGGAGGAGCTTTTTCCACACGTGAAGGCGGACATCAAGGCGACTTTGAAGGCGATGCAGGGCTTTCCGGTCACCATCCGCACGATTGATCCGCCGCTGCACGAATTCGTCCCGCATCAGCCGGAGGCTCTCAAGGGTCTGGCCGTCAGCCTCGGCATCGGGCTCGAAGAGCTCGAGAAGCGGGCGGCCTCGCTGCGCGAGTCCAACCCCATGATGGGCCACCGGGGAGTGCGTCTCGGCATCACCTATCCGGAGGTCACCGAAATGCAGGTCCGCGCCGTGTTCGAGGCGGCGGCGGAGCTGCTGCGGGAGGGAGTCAAAACCCTGCCCGAAATCATGATCCCGGTGGTGTGCTCGGAGACCGAGCTGGTCCACCAGTACGACCTGATCGACCGCATCTATAAGGAAGTTCTCGCCTCCCAACGGCTGAAGGCCATCCCCCACCTGGTGGGAACGATGATTGAAATTCCGCGCGCCTGCATCGTCGCGGACCGAATCGCCGAGGTCGCGCAGTTTTTCTCCTTCGGGACCAACGACCTGACGCAGATGAGCTTCGGCTTTTCCCGGGACGACACGGGCGCGTTCATGGGAGGCTATCTCGGCAAAAAGATACTGCCGGAGGACCCCTTCCAATCCATAGACCAGGACGGCGTCGGGGAGCTGATGCGAATCGCCGTCAAGCGCGGCCGCGGGGTGAGGAAAAATTTAAAAATAGGAATTTGCGGCGAACACGGGGGGGATCCCGCCAGCGTGGCATTCTGCCACCGGGTCGGCATGGACTTCGTTTCGTGCTCGCCGTTCATGATTCCGGTTGCCCGGCTGGCGGCGGCACAGGCGCGGATCCGAGAGCAGCAAGCCGCAAAGGGAAGGTAGGAAGCCGATGCGTGAGCT
>JACQRQ010000176.1 GCA_016206405.1 Elusimicrobiota bacterium
ATTCGGCGCGGCTTCCCAGGGCGACCTCCAAAAACGGCTCATCCGAATGGTCGGGCAGGCGATGCGGCAACGGCGCGGTTGTCGCCGGCTCTCCCTCCGCCGCGATCTGGGCCAGAAAATCGTCCACGGCCTGCGCGTCCAGATCAAACTTAGGCCGCAGAAGAACCTCCCGGTATTCCGCCAAGACCCTGGCGTCGTAACAGAGCGTCAGATCGCCCGACGCCGCTAAGCCGACGATGGAGCCCGGCGGCCCATAGGGATTGAGGAAGCCGGAGACGATGACGTTGGTGTCGAGGACGATTTTCACCGCGCGCGCTTGCGGCGCGCCGCGCCGATCTCAGCGTTAATTGCCTGCAAAGATAGGCGGTCGCGTCCGGTCTTGACGGAGCGGACCCGCATCTCCAGCAGGCCCAGCATGGCGCGGGCCCGGCGCACGCTCGTCAGCGTCCTCTCCAAGTTCGCTTCGGAGGCATAGGACAGCACTCCCACCGGCCGGCCCTTGGAGGTGACGACCATGTCCTTTTCCTGCCGAAGTTCCCGCCAAATCTGCGCGGATTTGGAGCGAAGGTCCCTGACGCTTATGGTTTTCATTGTGTCTCCTAGTGACGCACATTCGTCACTCATAAGCGTACACCATAAAGCCATATTTTTCAAGACCACGGATCTTTGCCGCCCAGGCGGTAGGAGGCGGCTTTGGTGGAGCCCTCCCTGACAACCAGACCGGCGCCCAAAAGCGGTTTCAGGAGCTTGCTCAGTCCGTAGGAGAAGCGCTAATTGTCAACTAATTGTTGACTTAATTGTCGCGGTCAACGCGATTATTCTGCGGAGTTTCTATCGGAGTCCCTCGTGAGCTTTTGGGACCGGTGGCCAATGTTATACTCTCCCACGTAGGAGCGCCGGGGCTTGGGATTGGCCGGGGTGATGCTTATCACGAATAATTGCCGTATTTGTCAATTACTCGTGATATTGATTGCGTGAAATCAAATTTATTAATCAGCGGCGTCTCTGAATTGAGCTGAACGTGAAGTTTTATGCTTCCCCAAGGCAGGCCGGTTTGTCCGCATGGCTCGCGGTTTTTTCGAGGCGGCGGTTGAAATTTTTCAGAAAAACGTCTATCCTTCCAGCATGTCCGCTCCGAGCGTAAGGGCCCTTGTGGCGCCGGTTCTCACAGCCGTCCTATGGCTGGCATTCTGTGGCGGGGGCGCGGCCGGCGAATCCGAGGGCTCTCAGAAATCGGTCAAGCTGCTGTATCTGGGGGCCATCGGCTACGGCTTCGGCTTTGATTTCGTCAATCCCATCAACCAGCTTCTTCATATCTCCGGAGACAAGAGCAAATCGGAAAGATTGAAAGAGGGCCTGATCTTCAGGTCTGGAAACCGCTATCTATTGGATTCTCCGGACGGGATCGGCAGGAAGGATTTGCCGCGCGAGATAGGCCGCGAGGCGAGCCGCAAAAGGATCGTCGTTTTGGAGACGCCGCGCTCCATCCTGGCGCCGGAGCCGCAATTCGGCGATTATCCCATCGTGGACAAGCTCTTCGGGATCACCCGAGCCTGGGGGACGAACGGCTGGTTTCAACCGGGGGTACGGAAACGGCAGGCCGAGATCATAGAGTTTGAGGATGCCTCCGGCAGGCGGTTTCAGGCTCTGGAGATGCCGGAAAAGCTGGAAGGGGGATTTTGGCATCGCAATCTCCGCGACGTCTATCGGTTGAATATCGAGGGTCAATCGGTGGGGGTGACCATCATCAGCAAGCCCTTGGGAGGGCATTCCAAGATCATCCCGGCTTTTGAGAAGAGGCTTGGGGAGCTGCAGGAGGAGCCGCTTAAGCTCAATTTGGGAAATTGGGTTGAGCGGGAGGAATGGGCCCGGGAATGGGGCTTCGATCCGGGGCTGTATATTCAAGCCTTAGACGAGCTGAAAGTGGAGCGGCTCGCCTTCCATCCATCCGACTTGAGGCGCTTTTGGGGAGACGCCGCGCTCCTGAACCGGCAGAACAAATCAAGCCGGCCGTTTGTCTTTGTCGGCGCCAACCTGGAAACGAAGGACTCCTCAGAGGGCAAGCCGATTGAGCCCTATGTGATCCGGGAGATGAACGGCATCCGCATCGGAATCATGTCTTTGGTATCGCCCAAATGGGAATCTGATTTCGCCCAGCATAACCTGCCGGTCCAGATCAAAGACCCGATCCGCGCGGCTCAGGAAATCGCCGATGAGCTAAAGGGAAACCATCGGGTGGACGTTCTGGTCGCCGTCTCCTATCTCAGGAGCGATGAGGAGATGCGTCTGACCTCGGAGGTCAAGGGCATCGACATCCTGCTGGGCCGGGAAGTGGAGGAGGCGGCGACCAAGCGCCGCAGGGTCGTGGAGCTCAAGCATTGGAATGAGGAATACCACACCCAACCGGCCCTAATCGCTTACCGGCCGGAGCACAGCTTCGGGGAGATCACGCTGGGTTTTAGCCCGGGCGAAGCGGAGGCGGAGCTGGCGTCGGTCATCGAGGAGACGCCGGGGCCTATCGGCGCGGACCGGCCTGAGACCGAAAAACTGCATATGCTGGTGGATGCGATGATCGACTCGGAGCTCGCGCCGCAGGAGAGCGTCCTGCCGGATCCGAACAGGCTGTGGCCCGGACACGGGCAGTACCGCACCATCGAAACCTACAATTTGGGCGCCGGCATACTGCGCCGCGCGGCTCAGACGGAGGTCGCCCTGGTCGGCGTCAATGTCCGCCTGTCGAACACCGGCGGCGAGGTGCCGGCGAATATCGTGCGGCAGTGGTTTTCTTCCGAAAAGAAAATGATGACCGTCAAGCTGCCCGGCCATGCGCTGCGCGCCCTGATGAAGAATATCGATTTCCAGGCGGTTCCCGTCGAGAAGGAGGCGGTGCCTCCAGAGGTGAAGTACGGGCAGCGGACCTGGCTGGCGGCCGCCGGCCTGGACGAGAACGGCTTGGTGAACGGTTTGCCCATCCAGGAGGAGGAATACTACACGGTCGCCTTGACCGATGATTTATTGCGGCAGCCGGAGGACCTGCCCGCGCTGCGGCACGCGGCGGAGACGACCGAATCGGACTTGGTCATCGACAAGCTGGTGGTTGACTGGCTCAAGCAGAGAAAAAGGCGCTATGAAATGGAGGCGGGCGTCAGTTCCAAAGAGACGGCGCTGCGCGAGTACGAGGAGGATATCCGCTCGCTGGCGGAAGGCCGGGCCGCGGAGAGGCCGGTGTGGCGGCTGAACCTGCGCAACCTCTCGTTTGAGTTCGCCAACACCCGGGTGCAAAACGCCGCGCCCTTCAACCAGGTCCGCAACGCCCGCATTCGATCGCTCGACCAGATCCTCGTCCAGGCTTCTTCTCAACTTTTTTCGGAGTTTCACTGGAAGGATTTCCGGCTGGACGCAGGCGTCTCGGCCGATTACGGACGGGTGACGCTGAAACCGGCGGGCTCCCCCGCGATCGACAACGAAACCATCGACCAGGTTATTCTGGAGACCGAGCTGCGCTACAAGGCTTTGGAGTTCGGCCGGGGCTACGGCCGTCACCACCTGGGGCCCTTTGTCAATCTGGCCTACGACACGGAGTTCACCCGGCCCGAGACTCTGCCCCGGCGCAAGCTCCTCCGGGTCCAGCCGGGCGTGAAGGTGTTTGAGGGGAGCCTTCTGCAGGAGTTCCGCCTGGGGGGCGTGATTGAAAGCGATTATTCCACCGGGGCCGCGAGCACGCTCTACGGCTGGGAGACCGGGCTTGTCTGGAGTTCGCCTGTGCCGGGTTCGCCCATGCGCGTCAAGGCCGTCTTAAGCTACCGGCAGTTCGCCCCGAGCCGGTTCGACACGCTGGACGATTTGAAGCGCGAATTGGGGGTCAACCTGCGGTTTCAGATGCCGATTCTGGGGAACCTGAGGCTGAGCCCGTTTGTGGACTTTTATCTCTTCCAGGGAAAGCTCGTGCCGGAGACGGGGCACAACCTGGTCTTCGGCGTGGCCCTGGACTACTCCCGCCTATGGAAGCCGGTTTTCTAAGAGGCGGGAGTCTTTGTTGCCCCCTGGATCGAGTTGAACGCGAAGTTTTATGCTCCCCCAAGGCAGGGCGGTTTGTCCGCATTGTTTTCATGAATTTTCCAAGCCGGTCTATTTGATCGTCATCGGCTGGAGAACCTATTTTAGGACCGGAACATGGCCCGTGGCGGGGCCGTGCCTGGTTTGCGGCGAGCTTCTTTTGACGGAGCTGCTGGTGGAAGGGGAGTACGACGCCGGCCGGCCGGCGCCCGCTTGGGAAAACTGGGCGGCG
Organism: Elusimicrobiota bacterium; assembly: GCA_016206405.1. GTDB lineage: Bacteria > Elusimicrobiota > Elusimicrobia > O2-12-FULL-59-9 > O2-12-FULL-59-9 > O2-12-FULL-59-9. The sequence goes on from JACQRQ010000176.1 coordinate 4,289, forward strand.
GGCCACCCCCGGCTCTTGCTCTTAGGGGCCGTGGTCTTTTTGGCCACAGCTTTCGGCTTTATTTTTTGGGCGTGGAAAGGGTGATTGAAAAAAATCGGCTTGAAATTTGCCCTAAAAACCTCTATCCTATAGTGTCCGGCGGTTAGGATTGAGACGAGGTGGCGGCAAAATGTTCGCATCGTTATTGAACGGAAATAAGAGAAAACTTCCGACCCTTCAGGAATTCATCGATCGTGGCTTCGCGCCGGCCGGCGGCGTCACCGACATTCTCCTGATATTCCCGCCGACCTCGGTCGCCGACCGCTACGGCAAGGCGGACGTGGGCGACGCCGGAGGGGATTTGCCGCCTTTGGGCGTGACCACCATCGCCGCGTATCTGCGCGAGAAGGGCTTCGGCGTCGGCCTTTTGGATGGCTGCGGCCTCGGCCTTGGCCACAATCAAATCATCGACATCATCCGCGCCAAGGATCCCAAGGCGGTCGGAATTTCATCAACGACCTACGCGCTGCCCAGCGGCTTGGCCCTGGCCCGGCGCATCCGCAGTGAATTTCCCGACAAGCTCGTCATCCTGGGGGGGGCGCACGCCAACGCGGTGCCTTTGGAGTCCGCCCAGGACTATCCGGAATTCGACCTGGTGGTTTACGGCGAGGGCGAGTTGAGCGCGGAGCAAATTTTAGGGGAGTATAAAAAACTCGGCTACGACCGGACGTCCTTTTTAGAGGGCGAGGCGTTTTTAAGCGGCGTCAAAGGCATCGTTTACCGCAACGCCGGCGGGTGCGTTCTCAACCCGGAGATGCCCAACATCAAAAACCTCGACACGCTTCCCTTGCCGGCCAGGGATTTGCTGCCGATGGAAATTTATCTGCCGCTTCCCAACCAATACAAGAAGCCTCCCGTCGTCCATATGGTGGTCATCCGCGGCTGTCCGTATGCCTGCTCTTTCTGCGACCAGGCCGGGACCGGCGGCAGGACGCGCAGCCCCGCAAAAGCCGTGGAGGAGATCGTGCACGTGGTGGAAAAGTACGGCGCCCGGGAAATCTCTTTTTGGGACGACACGATGAGCTTCAACCGGGTGTGGATGCGCAAGTTCTGCCAACTGCTCATCGAGGCCGACACGGGGGTCATTTGGAGCTGCTACGCGGCCGTCAACACCGTGGACCGGCAGCTTTTGGATTTGATGCATAAGGCCGGCTGCTGGAATATCTTCTACGGCATCGAGACGGGAGTCCCGGAGTTGATGAAAAACATCGAGTCCCACCGTAAAAACACCTCGCCGGATAAAATCCGCAAGACCATGCAGGAAACCAAGGATGCCGGCATCGAAATCCGGGGCTCTTTCATGATCGCGCTTCCGGGCGAGACGCCGGAGCTGGCCGCGGAGACGATCAAGTTCGCCATCGAGCTGGATCCCGACTACGCCCAGTTCAGCATCACGACGCCCTATCCGGGCACCCACCTTTACGACGACATCAAGCAAGGCAAGTGGGGCAAGTTGACCACCACCGATTTTTCCGAGTTTCAAGGCTGGAACGTCGTTTTTTTGCCAAACGGCTACAAAAGCCAGAAGGAAGTCTGGGAGATGGAGCGCAAGGCCTTCCGCAGCTTCTACTTCCGGCCCAAATATATTCTTAAAAAATTCCTCCAAACGCGCTCGCTGGAGGATATTAAGAGATATTTCAAAGGGTTGAGGCTGCTCATCGGCGGCTTCGCCTACGGCCCCATGCCGCCCCACATCCGCGAGGTGGAGGGGCGCACGCCCGGCCCCGAGGCCCGCGTCCTGCATTAATTTAGCGTAGGTCCAAAGCCCCAGAGGGACTTGGGCCCAATAACATCCCGCCGCTAGGCCTTTAGACTCTGCCGTGGAAAGCCCGCTCAGCCTATACTATCCTTAATGTCCGATATTACAATGAAGCCGCCTTCATGCTTGGCGCTGGTATTATTGCTGGTCGCTTTAATTCCGGCCGGCCGCGTTTTCGCGGAATTGTCGCCCGCCGCGGGAACCGTCCAAGAGGTGGAGCGGACCTTAAAAGAGATCCCGCGCGCCCTGGATTTGCTGCAAGGCTTTGAGGAAAATAAAGATATTCTGGTCTCGGCTGAAATCAGGGCGGTGGCGCTCCCAGACGGCATCCTCTCGATTTATCTCGCCGGCTTGAGCCCCGAAGACAAGGACGCGATTTTAGTCAACAGGACGGCCGTCAGCGCTATGCTCGACGGGTTTAAAACAATTCAGGCGCAGAACGGCGGCTTAACGGCCGTTCGCGGAGCTCGCGGCACTGGAAGCGCCGGAGGCGCCGCTCCGGACATCCCCTATTTGACCGCCGTCCTTCTGGTTCCGTCGTTGATTGGAAGCAGCCAGCATGGAGCGCATAAGCGCGCCCTGTTGGAGGACGATTCCCACAACATGCCTCTGGTCATCGAGGATATGATCGTGTCCTACGCCCAATCCACTTTGGCTTACATGCAAATCCGGGAAATTCTCATGAAAGACGGCGCCTTGTCGCTCACCCGGCGGGTATTTCAATCCAGCGTGTACGATTCGCACGAAGCCTTGCTCAATTATTGGTCGGAGGGCTTCATCTCCTTTCAGATGAGCGTGTCCCAGTCCCTCAAAGCGTCCGGTTTGCTCTCCATTTACGACTCGGCGCAGGACATCAGCCGGCAAAACGAGCAAAGCACGCAGGAAACCATAGATTCCATGAGCGACCCGGAGGCCAAGCGCTTGCTCTCGTTTTATAACGAAAAGGGCCGCGACAAGCCTTTCGCCGTGGCGGACCCGGCGTATGTTCAAAAAGCCAAGGAGTTTTACAGGCGGCAATACATACGCCTGCAAAAAGCGCCCCGGTGAAACCCTCTAAGCTCATTTTTCTTTCCCTGATCCTCTGTCCGCTGCTGTGCGCCGGGGCCCGCGCGGAGGAAGCGCCCGCGTCATCCGCTTCTAAAGTGGTTCCCGAGGGGCTGCGCGAAATTTACGCGGCCGTCATCGGGCATCCCGACAGCCCGCTTCCCTATTTTCAGGACTCCCAAGGCATCATTTACGACAAGAGAGTTTCTCCGCCCAAACCCATCACCGAGATTCAGGCCAAGGACTTAAGATACAAGCTCAAGGGCCTGTGGTTGGCGACCCAAGGGGTTCCGCCCACTCTGACCAAAAAACACGCGGAAAGCGTGACCCCGCATCTCTATGACCCCGACGGGCATGTTTCGGCTTTGGGAAACGACCTTTTCATGAAAATGTTAGCCAACCGGGATTTGACGCCGCTCATCGCCCTGCAGGAGATGGCCGTCCAAATTCAAAAGAAGAACGACAGCCGCTTCCAGGCGCGCGGCGATCCTCACGGACCGCCTCCGGCGGCCAACGCTCTGGATTCCTTTTTCGATCAGGCCCGGCATCTGAAGGACAGCAACGCCTTGTTCGCCGAGCCAAACGCCTCCATTCCCGTGGACCTCTCTCAAACGCTTCCCTTCCAACTGCAGAGTTTCAAGAGGAGGACGTCCTCCAAACCGGCCAAAGCCGCTTTGGAATCCCTCATGGGCGGCTCCGGCGTCCCGATGATTTCCGCCGACATGGGCGAATTGATGCGGGAGATGGAGTCGAAGAAAACGGGCGGCGCGGACTGGCCCAAAGCCCTTGAAGCCGCCATCGGGGCCCTCCCGATGGGCGCGGAAATCCTCAATATGGGCGTTCATAAAATGTGGGCCGCGGGCTACACGGGCAAGAATGTGAAGATCGCCTTGATCGACGAGGATTTTCCGGATAGGGTCCAGCCCCTTCTTAGAAACGTCGTTTTGGAAAAGATCCAGGGCCAATCCGAGGGCGTGGGCGAGCACGCGACGCATTTGGCGGGGATACTTATGTCGGTCGCTCCCGGCGCCGAAATACTGGCCTACTCCAAGCGCCTGCCGGAGGGCTTGGCCGACGTCGCGCAGAACGTGGATTTAAGGTCGGGCGATCCGGCTATGGCCTCGGCCGTCTCCTTCGCTATCCACCGGCGCTTTATCGCCGGCCTCATGGAGGACGCTCACCGCAAGGGGGCGCGCATCATCAGCGTCAGCATGGAAATCCGCGGGGCCGAAAACCCGGAGGAAGACCCGATTTTGCAGACGATTGACAAGCTGAGCCGCGCGGGCGTCGCGTTTATCATCGGCGCCGGAAACAGCGTCATGGAGAGCCATGGAGGCGATCGCGACATCGCCTACAATAACGCCGCCGCCAGGGCCGGCAACTCCCTGACCGCCCATCCGGACGTCATCCGCGTCGGGAATCTGGATTCGCAAATGCGCGCCCATCCCACGTCGTTTGCCGGCGACGTCTACGCCCCCGGCGCCCAAATTCTCTCCACGCTGCCGACGTCCAGGGCTTTTGAGGAAAACCTGATTCAAGGTTTGCGGCCTCCGTTTGAGGGCCGCTACGGGCCGATGACGGGAACGTCCATGGCCGCGCCGTTTGTGGCCGCGGTCGCCGCCTGCCTATTGGAGGCGGCGCCGAGTGCGACTCCGGCGCAGCTCAAAGAAGCCCTGATTTCCTCGGCCGCCAGCCACAGCCAAAAAATTGAATTTTTATACGCGGACCCGATAAGCCGGAGCGCCGTCCAGCTTCAAGAAGAAATCCGCTGGAAATCCGTCAACCCGGCGGATGCCCTGCAAGCCCTTCAAAAAAACCTTCACTAAAGAACGTCCATCCTGGTTTTGACGGCGAGGTTGGCCAGGCGGTCGGCTTCCTTGTTTTGCTCGCGGGGGATGTGGGAAAAAATGATTCTTAAGAATTGGCGCGCCTCGTCTTTGCAGGCTTTCCACAACTCCTTGAGCGCGGGATTTTTTATTTTGTACTCGCCGTTGAATTGCCTCACCAAAAGCTGCGAATCCGAGTAAACATAGAGCGTGCGCGCGTTGAGCTTCTGCGCGGCCTTCAAAGCGTAGAGCAGCGCCGTGTACTCGGCCACGTTGTTGGTGCAGTGGGGGATGAATTTGTGAAATTTCTTGAGCGGCAGGCGCTGGTGGTCCTCCACGTAGATGCCGATGCCGCCGGGACCGGGGTTGCCTTTGGCGGCCCCATCGATGAAGATATGCAGGATCATCAGGTCAGGCGTTGTTTTGCGAGGCGGGGGAGGCGTGATGGGAGTCCGCCTTGTAGAGAATTCTCTGGCAGCTTTCGCACTGGACGATTCTTTCGGCGCGGATCACGTCGATGATGATCTGTTGGGGCAAGGTCATCCCGCAGCCGCCGCAGCTTCCGCCGCTGACGGCGACGATGGCCACCCCGTGCTTTCTTTTGCGCAGATTCTCGTAGTGCTGCAGCACCTCTTCCGGTATTTCGGCGGTTTTTCCGCGCCGCACTTCGCTTTGGGCGGCGAAGTCCCGCTCCAGGCCTTTCTTTTGTTCTTCCAGATCGAGGATTTTTTTGCCGCAATCGGCTTCCAGGTCCTTGAGCGATTGCTTGATCTTTTTTTCTTCCTCTCCCAAAGCGTCGATGTCCTCCATCAAATTCAAAATGCCGTCCTCGCAGACGCTGACGGCGTCTTTGGCCTTGGCGATTTCGCTCATCAGGGCCTTGTAGGCGTTGTTGGATTTGATCTGGTTTAATTCCTTTTCATGTTTCTTTATGTCCGCTTCTTTATCGGCCATTTCGATTTCTTTTTCCTTTTTATTGGCTTGGACCTTCAAGAAGCGCTGGTGCAGCTCATCCAGTTGAAGTTTCGCGGTGGCTAGGGTCGCGCGGATGGCCTCGATGGCGGTTGGAATGTGGTCGATTTTCTGCTGCAACTGGTCTAATTGCTTGTCCTGCGTTTGAAGGGCGAAAAGGGCGGTTAAATCGGATTTGCTGTTGCTTGCCACGGCTTTTTCTACTTTACATAATAAGGGCCTGGCAAACAATATCTGAATCAATTTTGACAGGCCCTAAGCCCCTATAAATCAAATTTGGGCTTTTGGAGGTTGATTTCGCGGTAGCGCTCGCCGGTGCCGATGTCGAATAGAAGCTCGGAGGTTCTGTAGCCCATGATGGGGACATGCTTTTTGAGCATCCGGGGGAATATGTCGCGGCCGAAGTCGGAGGGGCCTTTCTCGGGGATGTGTTGGAATATGGCCGGCCGCAAGACCCATACCGCGGCGCAGGCCAGGTTCTCGAAATCGTGCCCGTGCTTGGGCTTTCCGGGCAGGGCCGTCACGCGATTGTCCTTGTCGAGCACCGCCAAGTCGCTGTCATAGGGGTGTTCGGAGGGTCTGACGACCAACGTGGCGGCATGCGGGTGGGAAGCGTGGAATTTGAGAAGCGCCTTCAGGTCCATGTCGATGTAAAGGTCGCCGTAAACGATGAGGAAATCTTCGTCGAGAACGCCCTCAAGCTGTTTGACCGCCCCGGCGGTGCCCAGGGGCTCGTCCTCGATGGAGTAGCTCAGAGCCATGCCCCATTTGTCCCCGTCTCCGAAATAGCGCCGCACCTGCTCGTGCCGGTAGCCGAGGCAGAGCATCGCCTCCGACAAGCCGTATCTTTTGAGCCATTTAAGGAGATGCTCCAGGAGAGGCTTGCCCCATATTTCGAGCATGGGTTTGGGCCGGTCATCCGTCAATGGCCGGAGCCGCTCGCCCCGCCCGCCGCCTAAGATGATTGCCTTCATGGCGACCAGTATACTTTTTTGATTTTGCGTTGACAAAACTCCCCATTAAACGCAATATATGAGGGGTTTCGTATATTTATCGAGTCCAGGGCATGCGCTCGCAGGCACGGCGAGGGATCGCGGCGTCTGTGGACAAATTGGCCACGGCCTCGACTCGCGGTCCGGAGGAGGAATTCATGTGGTTTAAAATCATCAGCTATGTCATCGGCGCGCTGTTTTTGTCCAAGGCATTGATCGCCATCGTCTACCACACCCGCTTCTATGCCTGGCTCCGGAGGCAGTGTTTGTCGGAGTCTTTCCCTCCCGCCCTGGCGGCCTTGGTTTTGGATACAGCGGTGTTGGCGGTCGTCACGTGGTATGCCGCGATTTTTCACTATGCCCCCTTCGGCTGGTTTCTGACGGC
>JACQRQ010000164.1 GCA_016206405.1 Elusimicrobiota bacterium
ACCTTATTGTGCGCGAGAGAGGTAGGGGAAACCACGGAGTGGTGTCCCACTGGGATGTTTGTAGGAAGGGGTGCCCAGAGCGGCTACGAGCCGCAATCACGGGTTTTCGGCCGCCTCCCCCTTTTTTGACGCCCAAAGCGTTATTTTGTAGCCTGCTTGTGCCTTATTAAGAGGATCACTTTTACTTGAAATTATGAACATTGTCCTGGCGGCCAGCGAGGCCGTGCCTTTCTGCAAAACGGGGGGGCTGGCGGACGTCGTTGGAGCCCTCGCTCGCGAACTCTCTTCCTTTAAAGAACACCGCGTCGTCCTGTTCTTGCCCAAATATAAGGAAGTCTCGGACTCCGCTGATGGCGCGCAGCCTTTTCAAGCGGAGTTCTCCGTGCCGATGGCCGGGCGCCAGGAACAAACCAGGCTTTACAAAACGCATTTGGACAACGCCGCGGTGTATTTCGTTGAAAACGCCAAATTCTTCGACCGGGCGGGGCTTTACGGCGAAAGCGGCGATTATCCCGACAATGATGAAAGATACGCCTTTTTCTCCAGAGCGATTTTGGAAGCCTTGAAGCTGATCCGTTTCCAACCGGACATCATCCACTGTCACGACTGGCAGACCGGTTTGACGCCGGCCTACCTGAAGCGCTTTTATAAAAAAGATTCCATTTTAAATGCCGCGGCCACATTGTTGACCGTTCATAATATGGCGTATCAGGGCGTGTTCCGGAGGGAACGCTTCCCTCTGACGGGATTTGATTGGAGCGAGTTCACGCCGGAGAAAATGGAATTTTATGGAGGCTTCTCGTTCTTGAAAAGCGGTCTGGTTTACGCCGACAAGATTTCGACCGTCAGCCCGACTTATGCCCGGGAGATTCAAGCCGGTCCTGAAAAGGGCTGCGGCTTGGAAGGCGTTCTCAAATCCAGGAGCGCGGATTTGCGCGGCATTTTAAACGGCATCGATTTGGATATTTGGAATCCCGGCGCGGACAAACACCTGGCTAAAAACTACGCCGCGGAGACGCTCGACGGCAAAAAGTCCTGCAAGCAATTCTTGCAGAAAATGTGCTGGCTCAAGGAAGATCCAGACGTGCCTTTGGCGGGCGTGGTTTCGCGCCTCGATCCGCAAAAGGGATTGGACGTCGCCGCGTCGGTCATGGGGCCGATGCTTGAGCAAAACCGCCTGCAATGGGTGGTGTTGGGGCAGGGGCATGACGATTTGGAGAAACAGTTCAGGGATCTGGCCAGAAAATTTCCGGGGCGCGTGTGGGTCAACGACGACTTCAACGATCCCTTGGCGCATCATATTTACGCCGGAGCCGATCTCTTTTTGATGCCGTCGCGCTTCGAGCCGTGCGGACTGGGCCAGATGATCGCCATGCGCTACGGGACCGTGCCGGTGGTGGCTCGCACGGGAGGACTGGCCGATACCGTGACGGATTTTCTCCAATTGGGAAACAGGGCCACCGGATTTTTCGCGGAGGCGGTTTCCGCGGCCGATCTGGAGCACGCGCTGGAATCGGCTCTGGAAGCTTATCGCCAGCCCGACCATTGGAAGCAGTTGATGCAAAACGGCATGCGCGGAGACTATTCCTGGCGCAATTCCGTCGGGAAATATCTGGAATTGTACGCGGAAATCAAGCCATGAAATATTTCAAAGCCGCGCTTTTCGCCGCCGTTTTTGCCCTGAGCTTCTCGGTTTCGCGGCTGCTCGTTCGGGAATGGCGCCGCTATCCCGGCGAAGTCATATTGGGGCTTGACGCCGGCCAAGTCCGGCGGCTTTGCCTTGAAGAGAATTACCCGCTTTTGGATTTTTGGGAGCGCGCCAGGGCGATCGGGGTCCGTTTGATTTTGATCGGCCCCGAAAGCCTCCAGTCCGCCATCGACTCCGCCGGAGCCCTTTATTTTTCGGACGCGGACGTCGCCAAGTGGAAAGCCGTGGGAATCATCTCGCCGTTTACGTCTCTTGAAGGCGGCGCGTTGTGGGTCAAAGATGACCGCCTCTGGGAGTCCATCTCCAAGGCCGCCGAAAAAGCCGATCTCATCGCCTCCCAGGGGACCGTCGCGGGGCACCATTTCCTGCGTTTTTCCAGGCCGTTTGATTTCAAGACGCTGGCCTTGAGGGCCGACCCCGAGACCCTGCGCCTGGCGCAAGCGCTCGACCTGACCCCCGCCACCAAGTGGCCCCTGATGGAAGAGGCTTCGGCGAACAGCCGGGTCATGCTGGTTTTCGTCGATGCGAAAAATATGCCGGAAATCCAAGCGCGGTTTCCGCCCGGAGAGACCTCCTTGTCTGAAAGCCGCCTATGGTGGCTGACCAACGCCGCCACGGACGCCGATTGGCCGCAAAAATTTCGCGGACGGACGCTTTCCTCTTCCCTTTCGCATGTGGCGCCCATTTCAGCGGATTTGGGCGTGGAGGGCAATCTCTCGCGCCTGCGCGAAGCGGCGGCCGGTCTCGCCCGGCGCGGCAAGACGCCGGCTCTCAAGCCTCTCGAATTGATCGAACGTTACGCCGACTTTCGATATGCTTCGGAAAGCTCCCATCTAAGGCTCAGAAAATTTTCCGCCGCCTTTCTTATTTTCATGGCCCCTTTTCTGGCGCTCAAAGCCGGTTTGAGCGTTCTTTATAAGTTCAAGCGGTCCGAACGGTGGCCCCTGGCGGCGCCGGTTTGGCAGCTTTCGGCGGCTTACCTGGCGGCCACGGGAGCGGCCGCCGCTCTGGGTTTGGCGGCGCATGCGTTGCTGAGCCTGCCTGAGTTTTGGTGGGGACAATGGAAGGCGCCGAGCTTGCTGTGGGCTGCGGGGGCGCCGGTCGCGATTTTCGCGCTGCGGCTGCTTTCCTCTCATTTTGACGTCGTGGTGCGGCTTCTTCGAGGGCCGGTGGATTTTGGCCATTTGTTTTACGCGGGCTTGTTCGCGTCTCTTTTTTCGCTTGTGGCTTCGGGCGGGTTTTGGGCGGGCGGCGCCGCGCTTTGGATCGTTTTCTGGATTCACCACCATGCCAAAGACATCGTCCGGCTGACGGTCGAGCCCGAATCGGATTCCCCGGAAAAAGCCGGGCCGGGCTTATGGGCTTTGCTTGGAATATGCGCTCTGGCCGCGGAGGCCGCGAGCTTTTGCGACGCGGCCGCTCCTTTCTGGGTCTTGGCGCGCCACGCCCTGCGCCAAATCATCTTGGGCGGCGCTTGCGGGATTGCCGCCGCCGCCGTCTACCACTGGGGGGGAAAGCTCAAAAGCAGGGTCGCCGCCGCTTGGGGGAGATAGATGAAGTAAAGTGGTTTAGTGGTAAAGTGATAGAGTGAAACAAAAAATGGCGATGGCGAACCGTCGAAGCCGCTGCACTGGCCCACCCATCCCGTCGTGCCACTGTGCCACTGTACAACTCTACCAC
>JACQRQ010000172.1 GCA_016206405.1 Elusimicrobiota bacterium
GCCAACTGCAAGCGGGCTCCGTGGCCGCGCTGGCGGCGGCGCGCCTGCGCGAGCGCCGGGCGGACCCCCTCAAGCCCTTTTATCTCAAACCCACCAAGTACGAGCGTTTGGCGCAGAGCAGCCGCCCGCGCCCGCTTCAACCCGTCCATGCATAGCCGCCGCCTAAAAATTCCTTTCGCGGTTTTTCTGGGCCTGTATTTGTGCCTCCACGCCGGCCTCGCCATGGCGGGCAACCGCGCGGCCTACCTGCACTACTTGGACGGGCTCTTGCAGGAGCAGCACGGCGACACCCAAAAAGCCATCGACCGCTACAAGACGACCATCGAGCTCGACCCCGAGGCGGCGTTCGTTTACCGCCAGTTGGCCAACCTGGCTTTTGAGTCGGGACAATTGGCCTCGGCTCTGGATTACGCCAAGCAGCTCATCGAAAGAGAGGGCGACACGGCGGAGGGGGAATATTTGCTGGGCAATATCCATTGGGCGCGCGAGGAGTTCGGCGAGGCCAAAAGCGCCTTCGAGCGGGCGCTGGAATTGGAGCCGGATTTTTCGCGGGCCAATTACGCTCTTGGAAACCTTTTGGGCAACACGGACCCCGACGGCGCGAGGGGTTATTTTAAGAAGTACCTGGAACAGGAGCCGGCCAATCCCTCGGAGGTGTATTACCGTCTGTCGTTGATCGACCAGCGCGTCGGAGAGTGGGAGGGCGCGGTCGCCAACCTTGAGAAGGCCATAGAAATCGACCCCCGCTCGCTGCAGGCGCGTTACGGCCTGGCCCAGGTTTACGAAGTTTTAAAGGACACCGCATCGGCGCTCACCGTATATCTGGATATCCTGCCGTATGACCCCGAAAACGCGGACCTCGACAACCATGTGGGGGAGATGTACTACCGGGCATCCGAATCCGCCCGCGCGGAGGAATTTTTTCTCAAGGCGAAGGGTCTTCAACCCGACAATGCGCGGGCGAATTTGGGCCTGGCGCTGTTGGCGGAGGAAAGCTCCGATTTCGGCCGGGCGGCCGGCGTTCTCAAAGACAGCGCGGCTTTAAACGACGACCCGCGCTTGAGCCTTCGCTTGAGCTATTATTTGACCCAGGCCGACCGCCTGCAGGAGGCGGTCGGGGTTTTGGAAAAAGCCCACGCCAAGTGGCCTGAGGAGCATGAGATCAGTTATTTTCTGGGCATCGGTTATGACGAGACCAAGAAACCGGAGAAGGCCGTTGAGGCGCTCGAGGCGGCGCTGGCGGCGAAGCCGGATTTCAGGGACGCCAGGTTCTATTTGGGCACCATCCATGAAAAGCAGAACGACATCAAGCGGCTGGAAAAGGAGTTCAGGGCCCTTATCGAAAAAAACCCGGAGGATGCCGCGGCCCTCAATTTTTTGGGCTATTCCCTGGTGGACCGGGATATGAAGCTCGAGGAGGCCAAGGGCTGGATTGAAAAGGCCTTGGAGATCGACCCGGGCAACGGCGCCTATATGGATTCCATCGGCTGGGCCTATTTCAAATTGGGAGAGTATGACCTGGCGCTCAAAAACCTCAAGCGGGCACTGGAGAAGGAGCCTCGCGACGAAGTGATTTGGGAGCACCTCGGCGAGGTGTATACCGTGTTTAAGGACACCGCCGCCGCCTGGGCGGCCTGGAAAACGTCTTTGGCTTATAAATCCGACAATAAAAAAGCGCAGCGCAAGCTGGCGGATCTTGAAAAGACCCTTTCTCCGGAGGAAATCGGCCGTAATCTGATGGATTTTTTGAGACATCGCCGCGCCGGGTTGGAAAAGTTGTCGGGCTTCTGCCAAGTGCATGGAGAGATTGTCGGCCGTCCGTTTCAATTTTCAACCGTCCTGACCTTCAATAAGCCGGATCGCCTGACGATCGAGATTCTCGGTCCTATGTTCGTGCCCATGTGGAAGATCGAGACCAGCTCCGCCGGATTTGAGATGGATCCCATGGCATTCGAGGGCATTTCGCCCGAAAACCTTCGCGACGCCGTGAGCCGAATGATGGCTATTTTCAGGGATTTCCTCAACGGTACCTTGCTGGAGGACGTTCCCGCCTCCTATCACAAGGGGTGGAGCCGGCACTGGATAAAGACCTCCAAGGCGCTTTTCTTCTTGACCCCGGACCGCGCCGACCTCGACAGCATTCAATTCACCGGCGCCAAGAGGTATCGCCTGGAACTCAAAGATATGCGCGACGTGAAGCACCGGCGCCTGCCGTCCTGGTATGTGATCGAAGGCCCCGGTTTCTCGGCGCAGCTCAAACTGGAGCAGTTTTCCGCGGATTTCGAATAATGGTCGTCTGGGCGCCCGCTAAAATCAATTTGTACCTGGATGTGTTGGGCCCCCGCCCGGACGGCTACCACTCCATAGAGACCTTGTTCGCGAAAATAAACCTCCGCGACCGGCTGCGGCTCGGATTGCTTCCCCGCGGCAGGCGGGACCATTTATCCGTGCGCGGGCCCTTCGGCGCCCTCATCCCCCCCGGACCGGCCAATTTGGCGCTGCGGGCGGCGCGAGCCTTCAAAGCCCGTTTTGGAATCTCCCGGCCCGTTTTTATCGAGCTCGACAAGCGCATTCCTGTCGGCGCGGGCTTGGGAGGGGGCTCTTCGGACGCGGCGGCGGTCTTGACCGGCTTGAGCCGGCTTTTTAAGCTGCCGGAGACGGCGGCCCATGTGAGGGCGTTGAAGACGATGGCCCTGGGCATAGGGTCGGACGTTCCTTTTTTTCTGGAAAAGGCCGGCTTTGCGGTGGGCAGGGGGCGAGGGGAGCGCTTGAGCGCCTTTGAGGTCGGGCGCCCCTTTTCGTGGGCGGTTTTGGTCTATCCGGGGCTCCAAGTTTCAACCAAGGAAATCTACCAAAATTTGCGTTTCCCGTCGAAAAAGCCCGTCTTGACAAGGGCACGGCATCTTGGTAGACTGAAAAAAAGTTTGGAACGCGGCCCTCTCCCTCCCGGGTGGGAGGGGTGGCTCTATAACCGCTTGCAAGAGATCGTGCTTTCTTATCATCCTGAGGTCGCCGGGGCTCGCGACCGCCTGCTTTCGCTTGGAGCGCGGGCCGTCCTGGTTTCA
>JACQRQ010000173.1 GCA_016206405.1 Elusimicrobiota bacterium
GGTCCCGGCGGATGGCTTGAAACAGCCCGCTTGGGAAAACAGGAGGGGCCTGCGGCCGCCGCGAGCGTTGGGCGGCGGCCCCCTGCGCAGCCCCAGGGACAGTGCCCTGGGACCCGGAAGCGCCAGTGGCGCCTGGGGAGCTTCGGGGACCCGGATGCGCCAGAGGCGCGGCGGCTTCGTTTTTCAGTTTCTCTCTCAGACCGGCGATTTCGCGCTGAAGCCATTTCCCGGGGCAGGTGGTGGGGCGGTAGAACTGGTGTCCGACCAAAGTCTCGGGCGATATGGCGTAAGTTTTTAACAGCCACGCGGCCAGGGTGAGAAAGGATTTTTCCTGTTCGGCGGACATGCGGTGGTCATGCGGCGGCTCATAAAATCCAAGAAAGGCGATGCCCAAGTTGCCTTGATTCTCGCCCAAAGTGTGCGCTCCGATCTTAAGCTCCGGCCGGCCCCGGAAGATGTTGCCTAAGGGGTCGATTAAGAAGTGATACCCGATGTCGGACCACCCCCGGCCGTTTTGATGGAATTCCTGTATCCACTGGACTTCTTGGATTGACTCGTCGCGGCTGAGCGGCCGGTTTCCGGCGGTATGGTGCAGGGTCATGCGGGTCGGCCGGGACTCCTCCAACTCGGTTCTGGGGTCTTTGGCCGACCAGGCGGCGCGTTCGATGACCGGCGGTTGATCTCCGGTGGTGATGATAACTTGCGTCATGGGCCGCCGCGCCCCTGGCGCAACCGGGTCCCCGGAGCTCTGCGCAGGGGGCCGCCGCGCCCCGGACGGCGCTTCGACCTTCCAGGCGAAGGTTTCCAGGCCGTACACGATGACGCGGCTCTCCAAGCTCTCTTGATTGGTCACGCGAAACGCCACGGGACCGCGGGCGGGCTTCGTCAATTTCAGTTTCGCCCAAAATCTGCCGGAGCGTGAAAGGTGGAGGGGAACGGACTGCCAAGCTACTTTGCGTTCGCCGGGAGCTTCCAATGCAATTTCCAGGCCGACGCGGCCCGACAGGACCAAACCGTTGATAAGTATTGTATCATAAGGATGTTTGGGAGCGCCGCTTTTGAAAATCAAGGCGCCGCCCGGAGCCAGGACGTGCACCGGTCCGGGGACGGTCTCAGATTCTTCGGAAGCGCCGGAGGCGGAGGGCGAATTGAGAACTTCGAAGGCCAGCCGGTGGCCGCCGTCATCCTCCGCAGTGCTTCGGATACCCGCCGGGGAGCCGGTGGCTCCCAGCGTGCCGGCATCTTCCGCGATCGAGCGGGCGGGCACGAACGCCGCGAGAGCGGCGCAGATGAAAAGAAGAATGGCGGCTTTGCTGTGGCGCCGAACCATAAAGAAATCGGTCCCCAAACCTTGGATGGGCACCATTATACCATAAGTTTTATGCGACCCTTCGCGAAGCTGCCGAATTTCTTTCGTTACGCTGGGAGGCGGTTGTTTATGGAAGGCGTTTCCGTCAGAAACTTAGCGGACCGCTTCGGCACGCCGCTTTACGTCTATTCCGAGGCGGCGATCCTGTCCCAAATCCGCCGTTTTGAGGCCGCCTTCAGCGGCCTTCCGCATTTATTTTGCTACGCGTTGAAGGCCAATCCTTCCGGCAGGCTTTGCCGGTTGATTTCTTCGCGCGGTCTGGGCGCCGACATCGTGTCGGGAGGGGAGATGGAGCGCGCTCTGCGCTCCGGCTTTCCGGCAAGCCGGATAATTTTTTCGGGGGTGGGGAAAACCGAGTCCGAACTCAAGTGGGCGGTGCGCCGGCGGCTGCTTTTCATCAATGTGGA
Organism: Elusimicrobiota bacterium; assembly: GCA_016206405.1. GTDB lineage: Bacteria > Elusimicrobiota > Elusimicrobia > O2-12-FULL-59-9 > O2-12-FULL-59-9 > O2-12-FULL-59-9. The sequence continues at coordinate 1,777 of JACQRQ010000173.1, forward strand.
GTCTGAGGAGGAATTGCGGCGTTTGGAGGGGGTCGCCAAACGCCTGAATAAAACGGCCGATATTTCGGTGCGGGTAAACCCCGACATCGATCCCCGAACGCACCGGCACATCACCACGGGTCTCGCGGTCAATAAATTCGGCGTTCCTCCGGCGGCGGCCAGGGACCTCTTCCGGAGGGCGGCGAAACGGAAACACCTGCGGCCCGTCGCCATCCAATGCCATTTGGGCTCCCAAATCCGCGAGGTGAAGCCCTACCTGTCGGCTCTGCGGCAGCTCTTGAGCTTGGCGCGGAGCTTGGCGGCCGATGGAATTCCATTGCGTTGGCTCGACATCGGCGGGGGCATGGGCGTGGCGGAGGGGGAGAAAGGCGAGTTGAACCCGGAGACCTTAGCCGCCGCCATCGCTTCCGAGATGGGCGCTAATCCTTTGCGGTTGATCTTGGAGCCCGGCAGGGCTTTGGTGGCCGGTTCGGGAGCCTTGTTGATGAAGGTGCTTTACCGAAAAGCCTCGGCGGGCGACGGCCTCCTGCGCGGCCCCAGGGACAGTGCCCTGGGACCCGGAAGCGCCAGTGGCGCCTGGGGAGCTCCGGGGACCCGGCTGCGCCGGGGGCGTGGCGGTCCCCGGTTCGTTATCGTCGACGCCGGCATGAACGATTTCGCGCGGCCCAGCCTCTATGACGCGCAGCATCCGATCGTTCCCGCGGTTTTACCCCGCGGCGGCCCAAAATTCAGGGCGGACGTGGTCGGGCCCATCTGCGAAACCGGGGATTTCGTCGCCAAAGACAGGCTGCTGCCATGGCCCGCCCCGGGGGACGTGTGGGCGCTTTTGATGGCCGGCGCGTATGGATTTTCGATGAGCTCCCAGTACAATTCGCGGCCCCGCGCCGCCGAGGTTTTGGTATCCGGTCAAGAAGCCGTCCTCATCCGCCGTCGTGAAACCCTCAAAGATTTGTTCGCGCTGGAGAGGTAGCGCGCATGACCCCTTCCCGGCTCCCCGGCCTGAGCGCCCTGCTGAAACCGATTTGCTTCCTCCTTTTGGGTTTTTCAGCATGTGGAGGCCCGGGCGCGCGCTTGTCGCCCTTGTCGCGCAGCTTGGAATTGACCAAGACCGTGCGCTTGATCGTTCCGATGGGGAAAAAATCATTGCGGCTATGGATCCCCAGGCCGCCCAGCGACTCGTTCCAGACGGCCGAGCTTCTGGAAGTGGACTCGCCCTGGCCGCGTCAAGACGACGCGGACCCTGATTTTAACAACCAGATTCTTTATTTCGACTCGCGCTCTCCCGTTCCCGGCGCGGCCGAAATCCGCATCAAGTACCGGATCACCCGTACGGAGCAGACCCAGCCGGACCCAAGAGGGGAGCCCTCCCTGTTTCAAAGACCTCGCGGCTTGGTCGTCGTCAACGACGAGATCCGCCGAATCTCCGCGGAGACGACTCGAGGCCTGGAAGGAACCGTCGCGAAGGCCCGGGCCCTTTACCACTACGTTTTGGGACATGTGGATACGACACGAGCGGCGAAGGCTGGGGGCGCGGCGACGTTGTTTACGCCTGCAGGACGGGCAAAGGCAACTGCACCGACTTCCACTCGCTTTTCATCGCTTTGGCCCTGGCGCAGGGCATCCCGGCCAGGTTTCAAATCGGCTATCCTCTGCCGGAGGCGGCCGAAGGCGCCGTTTTAAAGCCGTATCACTGTTGGGCGGAGTTTTTCGACGCCGGCCGGGGCTGGATCCCGGTGGACATTTCCGAAGCTTGGAAGCGCCCGGCCAAGGCGGACTACTATTTCGGGCGATTGGACCCCGACCGGGTCCTCGTCTCGACCGGCCGCGATATCCGGCTTCCGCGGCGCGCGGGCCCCGCGCTGAATTATCTGGTCCGGCCCTACGCCGAGGCGGATGGAAAGACTTTTCACGACATCGAGTTGGAACGCCGCTACAAAAACATCACAGGAGGAAAGTGAGAATGAAAAAAATCATGCTGTTGACGCTGCTGAGCCTGTCGCTGGCCCTGGCCGCCCCGTTGTGGGCTGACGAGCATCCGATGGAGCATCCCGCCGAGCATCCGGCCGCCGCGCCTCCGGCTAAGACGCAGACGGATAAACCGGCCCGGAAAGCGGAGCATCCCGCCGGGCACGAGCACCCCGCCGGATCGAAGGCTTGGAATAAGCAGATGCGCAAGGAGTTTAATAAGGTAGTCGTCGACCACGTCAAGAAGCAATCGGCCGGCGGCGCCTTCAAGGTCCAGGACGAGAAGCTCGGCAAGGAGTGGGCCTTGAAGCTTATCTCGGTCCACAAGAAGCGCATCGTCAACCTCGGCGGCAGCAGCTTCTTCGCCTGCGCCGATTTTAAGTCGGTCGTCAAAGGCGACAAGGCCAAGCTGGACCTCGACTTCTACGCGACAAAGGGCCCGGAGGGCTGGACGATAGACAAAACCATCATCCATAAAGTGAACGCCAAGCCGAGGTACACCTACAACTCCAAAAACGAAATGGTCCCGGCCAAGGAGTAGGCCGACTTAATCGAAGGAAGTGATAGAGTGGTAAAGTGGCAGAGGCGAGAACGGCAAGCCTTTCGGCTAGACCTATGGGGTGGGCGGGAGTCGCCTCTATTCTCGTTGCCATTTGGTCACTCTATCCTCACCACTCCTTAGCACTGACTTAAGA
>JACQRQ010000185.1 GCA_016206405.1 Elusimicrobiota bacterium
GCACTGTCCCTGGGGCTGCGCAGGGGGCCGCCGCGCAACAAGCGCAGCGGCAGGCATCTCCTCCGGCTTTCCCGGGCGGTCTTTTTGAATCCATCCGCCGGGACCTATCTAACTAATTCGTTTATAAGCTCTTGAAAACGGAGCGGGCTTTGGCGGGATTATCCACGATCAGGACCAACCGCGCGGGGCCGACGGCCGGCGTCGTGCCGTACACCTTTTCGATATTGACGCGCTTGTGAGAAAGGGCTTTGGCCAGCGCGGCCAGTTGCCCCGGCCGGTTCTGGAGTTCCACGAAGAAGGCCTCCATGTCGAACACGGAGAGTCCGGCCTCCGCGAGAATGCCGGTCACCTCGCCTTTTTTCTCGGCGACGAAATGAACGAATCCGATCTTGTTGAGATTGGTCGTGTCCACGGCCAAAAGGTTGATTCCCTTCTTCGACAAAACGTGGGTCACATGCGATAAAGCGCCCGGCCGATTCTCGCAAGGAACGGAAAAATAATGAACCTGCTTGTAATCCATTTATTCCTCCCGCAAAGGTCTATTCGCCCTCGTTGACGTACTCGTCGGTATCATAGTCCCCTTCCGGCTCTCCGGAGGAACTGTCCTCCATCTCATAGCTCTCCTCCGGCTGCTCCACCGCCTCCGGCGTCTTCGGCGCGGGTTCCGGCCGCTTTTCAGCCTTTGGAGCCCGGGGTTTTTCCGCGGCCGGAGGCTTCTGGACCGCCGGTTTTTCGGCCTCCGCGGGTTTCTCCACATCCGCGGGCGTTTCCGCCGGGGACGGAGGGGCCGCTTGGATTTCCGGGGCTTTCGGCATCTTCTCCCCGCTCGCGGGAGGAGCCTTTTCTTCGCTCTTCATGCCGATGGCTTTCCCGCGCGGTTTTGCCGTCGCGGGAGCATCGGCGGCGCCCAATTTCTGGCGCAGAGAGGCGAGTTGGGCCTGAAGCGGCAAAGCCAGCGCCGGGTCCAAATCAACGGCGCGCTCGAAGTCTTTGAGAGCGCCGGATTCATCCTGCAGATTGAGCTTGATTCTCGCCCGCTCGGCCAACGCCGCCCCCGATTCCGGGAGGTACTCCACGGCGTAATTGAAGTCCTTCAATGCGTTTTGATAATCGTGATAAAACTCCGCGTAAAGCAAGGCTCGATGAAAATAGCCGTCGCCGTTTTTGGCATTAAGCATGAGCGCCTGGTTAAAATCCACCTGGGCCTCGGGATAGCGCTTGGCCTCGAAGTAGGAGATGCCGCGGTTGACGTAAATAGAGCCGTTGTTGGGCTCCGACTCCAACGCCAGGCTGTAATCTTTCATGGCGTTTTTGCTCTTGCCGAGCTTCATATAGGCCGTCGCGCGGGCCGTATAGGCCTGTACGGGGTTGTCGCTGTTTTTGAGCGCCTTCGAATAGCTGCCGATCGCCGATTTAAATTCCTTCATCGCCATATAGACGTCGCCTTGCCAATGATAAAATTGCGCGTTTTTCTTGTCAAGACGAATGGCCCGGTCCAAGTCCTCCACGCCGCCGCGGTGATCGAGCATGGCGCTCTTGGCCAAGCCCCGGCGGGAGTAAGCCAGCGCGAAATTCTCGCTGAGCACAAGGGCTTGATTATAATCTTCGATCGCGCCGCTGTACTGCTTGAGCCCCATCTTCGCCTCGGCCCGGCCGGTATACGCTTCCGGGATGTTTAAGCCGCGCTTGATCGCCTCCCCATAATCGGCCGCCGCCTCCTCATGCTTTGCGAGGCTCCGCCGGGCCTCCGCCCGGCCCAGAAAAAGGCGCGAAGTGGGCGGCACAACCTCCTCTTTATCCTTGGAGTAGCCGATGGCCTTGGAGTAGTCCTCCACCGCGCCCGAATAATTTTTGGTGGCTGATTTGGCCTGCGCGCGCCCATAAAAAGCGTTGCGATATTCAGGATTGATCTCCAGAGCCCTGGAGTAATCCGCGATGGCCGTTTCGTAGTCTTTGATGAGCTGCTTGGCGTCGCCGCGCAAATACAACGCCTGGAGGTCGCCCGCGTTGAGGGAAAGAACGCGCGTGTAGTCCCCGACGGCCCCGATCACGTCATTCAAGTTCTCCTTGGCCAGCCCCCTGTCGCGGAGGGCATCCAAAAACTGGGGCGATATGGCTATGGCTTTGTCGAAGTCTTCGACGGCGTCCTTGAATTTGTTCAGTCCCGCATAGGCCTTGCCCCTCTGCCAATAAGCCAGGGCCAACTCGCCGTCGAGCTTGACCGCTTTGGAATCGTCCTTGATGGCCTCCGCATAGTCCTTCAACTCGAATTTGGCGCGTCCCCGCAGCGCCCACGCCTGGGCCAAATCCTTGTCGATAGCGATCGTCTCGCCGGCGTCCGCCGCCGAGCCTTGATAATCCTTCAATTGGAGCTTCGCGTAGGCTCTTTCGTAATAGCCGAGCGCATAGCGCGGGTTGACGGCCAAGCCCCGGTTGCAGTCGTCTACCGCCTTGGGGTGCTGCTCCAAACGATTGTTCGCGCGGCAGCGCCCGAAATAGGCCAGGGCCAACGTCGGATTGAGGGTCAAGGCTTTCGTCCAGTCCTCCACGCTCGATCGCGCGTCGTCGGCGGAGAGCTGCGCTTGGGCGCGCGCGATATAGGCCTCGGCGTTCTGGGCATCCAGCTCGATGGATTTCGTCGCGTCCTTGACGCTGACGGCATTTTCCTTTTGCACCCAACGGGCCATCGCCCGGGCCAAATAATCCTCGGAGCGCGCCGGAGTGAAGCCCACCACGGCCGCGGCATCGCGATTGGCGCCCTCCGGGTTTTTCAACTCCACGCGGACCGCCGCCCTGTAGGCGAAATACACAGGACTCTGGTCGTCTTTTCCAATCGCCTCGGAGAGCAGCGCGTCGGCGGCCTTAAATTCCCCCCTGTAGAACAAAGCCTTGGCCTCGGTGAAAGCGGTTTTAGCCTTGGCGCGTTTTTCCGCCGGCGAATCCCCGAACATGCCGGGAAAACCCGGCGCCAACCCAAAATGGAAAAAGCACAGACACAAGACGCCGGCGAGCCAACTTGATTTATGAGAATTCATGCCGTCACCTCTCCATGGGAAAATGAATCCAAAATACCACGCTATTCTACCCCATCTATATAGGAAATTCAATCATAAAAAGTGATAAAAACAAAAGTGATAGAGTGGCCGAGGGGCAAGTGGTAAAGTGGTAGAGTGGTAGAGTGATAGAGTGCTAAAACGGCAATAAGAAGAAACGAGGCTATCGCCAATTCCCCTTTCACTTTACCACTCTACCACCTATACCACTTTACCACTGTACGACTTTACACTCCCCCCATTGCGGCGCACTTGGCAAAGGTTTAAAATGTCCGCATGGATCGCGTCTCGTTCGGCATGGCTTTTTTGGCCGGCGTCGTCTCCTTTCTGTCGCCCTGCATCCTTCCGCTCGTTCCCGGCTATATTTCCATGGTTTCCGGGTTGAGCCTCAAAGAAATCTCCGAGGATTCCGGCGGGGCGGCGGCGCTCAAGGGCGCGGGGGCGAGTTCCGTATGCTTCGTTCTTGGATTTTCCGCCGTTTTCATCGCCATGGGAGCATCGGCGTCGCTGATCGGCGGATGGCTGAGCGCGCACCTGCCCCTTCTAACGAAGATCGGAGGCCTGATCATCGTCTTTTTTGGACTGCACACCGCGGGAATCTTGCCGATCCGGTGGCTTTATTACGAAAAACGCCTCAGCGTGCGCGGCCTGCGCCCGGGACTTATCGGAGCTTTTTTCATGGGCGCGGCCTTCGCCTTCGGCTGGACTCCATGCATCGGCCCGATCTTGGCGGCCATCCTTGCGCTGGCGGCCACGCAGCAGTCGGTGGCCCAGGGAACATGGCTCTTGGCGGTCTATTCGATGGGGCTCGGCCTGCCTTTTATCGCCACCGCTTTCGCGGTCAACGCCTTCTTGAAATTCTTCGCCCGCTACAAAACCTTCATCCGCTGGGGAGAGATCGCCGCCGGC
>JACQRQ010000217.1 GCA_016206405.1 Elusimicrobiota bacterium
ATTTTTAGCCGTGATTCAGGTCTTGTCAAACCAGGTACTGCCGCAGGTACTGCCTTAAGGTATGCGCTCATCCAGGCCCCTTGACAATGTGTCTTTTATAAGATACGATTAAAATAGGCCATTCATGCAGCCGCACAAACGAGAGGTTCTTCACTGCGTCGCCGGCGGCAAAGACGTATTTGGAGAATGGCTGGACGGTCTCAAGGACATTTCAGGACGAGCGGCAATCCTCAAGCGCGTCGATCGCATTGAGGAAGGAAATTTCGGGGACCATCGTTTGGTCGGCGGCGGCGTTTGGGAGATTCGTATTCATTATGGCCCAGGCTATCGCGTCTATTACGGCGAAGATGGGCCGAGAGTCGTCCTGCTTCTTTGCGGCGGCGACAAGGGGACGCAAAGGATCGACATCCGCAAAGCCCAGGAACTATGGGCTGAGTACGGGAGGATAAAATGAATCGGACCGTTTCTCATCACGACTATTTAATGAAGCATCTCACTGCCCCGGTGGAAGCCGCGGCCTATCTTAACGCCGTCGCTGAGGATGGAGATATCAAGTCCCTTCTCAAATCCCTTCGCAATGTCGTGGAGGCTCAAGGCGGCGTCGGAGAGTTGGCGAAGAAAACGAAGTTGAGCCGGACGACCCTCTACAAAACGCTCTCATCCACGGGCAACCCTGAAGTCGGCACACTGGACGCCATCCTGGCGGTTTATGGCATCCGGATCGGATTTTTCCCGGTCGTCCACGAAGGGGGCGGCCGCCATCGGCCAACCGCGTTGCGCACAGCGAGCGGCGCGCGGCATTGACGGGCCCTAGTGCGCTATTCGGAACAGCCGTCAATGGCTGAATGCGATATGCGCTCGAGTTTTACAGAACGGCCGGCGGACCGGCTGGAACGCTTCGGAGGCGGCAGATGAAGGAGAAACGACGGAAGGGACGCGGCACGACCCTTCGGCAGTACTTGGGCGAGGAGATGCGGGACCCGGAGTTCCGGCGCCTCTACGAAGAAGCCGGCATAGAACTTCGCATCGCCTTGGAGATCACCAAGGCGCGCGAGGCGGCGAAGATGACGCAGCGCGAGCTCGCGGATGCCATGAAGACCAAGCAACAGACGGTCTCGCGCATCGAGCGCGGGGCGCAGAATGTGACCATTGAAACGCTGGAGAAGATTGCCCGCGCCCTAAAGCGGGATCTTCAGGTTCGTTTTGTGCCGATTCAGTAGCGAGAGAGGCCGGCGCGGACCGCTCGCCGGGTCGGCGGAAGCGTTTGAGATATGGAGAGCCGGGCCCCTGACGTTTCCGACTTGAGACCAATCCAACTTTTTAAACGAGCGTTTGACAACGCCCATAAAGGCCAAGTACACTTAAATCAAGCCGAGGCGGCTCAACCGGCGGAACGATGCTTTCGTAATCTTCCTGTGAGAAGGCGATTTTGCTGAGATAGCGCAATGGTAGAGCACTTGCTTCTTAAGCAGGAGGTTATGTGTTTGAGTCCCATCCTCGGCTTTCTCTTTTCCTTCCTCCCAATAGGACAGTGTTTGCTTCCTTCCCATACCTTGGTTCGGAATAGCCCATGAGCGACCCTGTCAGTTTTGGAACGACCCAGCGCGCTTACACCATGCGCCTGCAGGGTCCCATGGATGGCGGCGACTCCTGGATGGACCGTCTCTGGATCACCCATGACAAAGTCAACCGCGGGGCCAAGGTGTTTGGAGAATTTTTGTTGACCCTCCGCGGGGGCTTGCCTGCGTCTGCGATCGACGGCGCAGAGGACGACTTGGCCGCGCGCCGGCGCCTTTTGGCTTTGTGCTGGTTTACGGTGGAGTCCGAGGACAGCGCCACGGCGGATTTCAGGGTGTCTCATCAGGATGTTCCAGGCGGCCAGGGCGGTCGCCGTGCCGATGAGAAGAAGATGGAGCAGGCGCTGCGGGAGTGCCTGGAGTCGAAGGATATTCCTGCGTCCGCGCGCGCGGATTGGATGAGAGACTGCGGACACGCGCTGAAGGCCCGCATCCGGGACGACGCGGTCTGGGTCCAACGCTGGAAGATGTATGAAGATCTGCATTCCAAGCCGGATCCCGCCGAGGTCCGGGCCATCCTTTTCGAACTCCTGGGCCGTGATTTTCTCAGCCCGTACGTTGAAGGGAAAAAGGGTCGGCGGACAAAATCAGCAGAGTCTGGTAAACAGGAAGAAGATAAAGAGAAGCCGGCGGAACCGATCGCGCGCGCGGAGCAGTTTGATCATGTCCGCCGCACGGCCCGGCGTCTGGAGGGAGAGTGGTTCGGCCAAGGCAAGAAGCGCGACTTCAGCGCCCTGACGGCCGCGTACGGGGCTCTGAAGAATATCTCTGAGAAGCTGGCGGAGGAGCCGCCCCGGACGATGGCTGCTCTCAAGAAAATGGTCCTGGCCGCTAGGCAAGAGGAAGGCTGGGAGTTGGTTCGACCCAAGAAGAAAGAGGGGAGTGTTATTGCCGTTGGAGAAATGGCTCTTGCCAACAGCGGCCCATCTCCGCGGGCGCGTTCGACATGGGACCGGATTCTTCTTGCCATCCGGGCCGATGAGCCTGATGCGTTACCGTCTGGAAGGGGAGATCAGTTTCTGAAAGCTGATTTTTGGAAGGGACTCGCTGAGGATGCAGCGAAAACCATCGAGAAGAAATCCGATCGCGGTACCGTTGGACGTGGAGCGGACTGGACCGCAAGCTTGTTGCAGCGCGTGCAGACTGAAGCCGGTATTGCATATAAGCCCAATTCAGAGATGACAGAATTCTTCCGGTTCATGTTGGGAGCCGCAGCGGCGCGGGTGGCCCAAACCCATTCTTGGGTCCGCCGCGCCGAGGCTTTGCGGGACGATGCTTCGATGAAGGAAAGCAATCTGGAGAAGAAATTCCAGAGCGGTGCTTGGCTCAAGGCGCGCGAGTGGCTTGACGACTATCTGGAAAGGCGAAGCGAGCGGAGCGGCGCTTCAGGGCTGATGACGATCCGCAAGAACGCGATCGACGGCTGGGATAAGGTCGTGCAGCGCTGGACCGTCATCCCGACGGCGGGGGAGCAGGCGGTGGAGGAGCGGCGGACGGCCGTAAAGGAGCTTCAGGAGTCGGAGGAGAAGTTCGGCGATGCCGTGCTCTTCGATGCCCTGGCTTTGGAGGAGGCCTCTTGCGTCTGGAGGCTCGCGGGGAAACCGGCCCCCGAACTGCTGAAAGCCTTCGTCGAGTGGCGCCAGGCCGAGTACGACACCCGCCGCTACAAGGTTCCCCGTTATTGCCACCCTGACGCCTTGCTTCACCCGGTGTTCTGCCAATTCGGCAAGGACAAGCCGGGGATCGAGTACGGCTGGCGGAAGGCCGCGGCAACTACGGACAGGTCCCAAGCCACGAAAGTGGACGTCCTTCTTTTGGATAGTAGTGGCGGAGCCGACTGGGTCGAGATGCGCTGGCAGGGAAAGCGGCTTCTGCGGGACCTGGGCTTCTCGGAAACCACGGCGCAGTTTTCCGGAATCTCCCGGGACACGCGGCTTGGCCGCGGCGCTTCGGGAGTGGTGTCTTTCGATGCGCCTAGCGAAAGGCCGAAACACCTGTTCGAGAAGAACGCAAAGCCCTGGAATGCGCGCCTTGAAGCGCCGCGCGGGCTGCTTGAGCGCATGGCGCAACTGATAACCAAGGGAAAGCGCGATCAGGTGGAGCGGATTCGGCGCAGAATCGGTTGGTTCCTGACTTTCAGCCCTGACCTCATCAAGCAAGGGCCGTGGCACTCATTTGTCTCGATCCCCGCGGTCCGAAATGTTTTGAAAAGCGATGGTGCGCCGGTCTCTGTAAACGCCCGGAAGGGGACCACTTATTGGAAAAGTGGCTTCGGCTGGATGGTTCGGCCGGGCTTGGGTATTTTTCCTGGTATTCGGGTCCTGGGGATGGACCTCGGCCACCGTCACGGCGCAGCGTGCGCGGTGTGGCAGCAAGTTTCGGACGATGAGGTCTCGCAGGCAGCCAAGCGGGCGGCCGTCCAGCCGCCGGCGAAGCCGGAAATTTCGTTCTGTTGCGATGATCCAAGCAGGGAGCTTTGCAAGGGGGGTACCAGAAAGGGCAAATTACCGCAGCTCATTTTTCGGCGCGTTGGTCCGGATTCATGGGCCCGCTTGGAGCGCCAGTTCCTCATTCGATTGCCGGGAGAAATCGAGGGGGCGCGTGCCCTGGCCGTTTGGGAGCGCGGCTGGTTGGAAAGCTTTGTCAAAGGTTTCGGCAAGACGTTCGGCAGCGATGAAGAGAGAGGACGCTGGAAAGAGCGGATGGGGGCCGACGTGGCGTTGGCACGCCTGGAGGCCTTGAAGCTCGCGGCCCGCGCGTTGCGCCGGCACGGCGACCGGGTCCGGATCGCCCATGCTTTAGTCAGCTCTGAAATGCCTGGAATGGGCGGGCGGATGCAGAAAATAAGCTCAGCCCAGGACCGCCTGCCCCATCTGGTCAGGGCAATGGGACTTTGGGACTTGATGGCGAACTCGACTTGGTGGAAGGACGACGAAGCGGCGGCGCTTTGGAAAAATCGCGTGGTCCCTGTCGCCTCAGAACTGGGCGCGGAATTGCCGCTTTCGGACGAAGACGCTTCGCTGCAAGCCGCCAAGGCCGCTCGCAAGAAGAGAGAAGCCCTATATTCTAAAGTTTCTGAAAAGTTGGCCTCGGAGGCCAAGCTTTCCAAAGAAATCGCCGATTTTTTCTTCGCCTCTTGGGGCAGAGAGGATGCGGCGTGGAAGGCGCGCCTACGGGCTCTCTCCCTATGGATAGCGAAAGGGGCCGTTTGGGACAAGACTGGAAAGTGGTCCCGGAAACCACAGGTCCAGCGCAATGCCGGAGGGCTTTCGTTGGTCAGGATATCAGCCCTGGAACAATTGGCCCGATTGCAGCGCGCCTTCGCGCAGAGGCCGACAAGGGAAACCGTGTTCCGCATGGCCGAGGAGGGCGAGCGGCATGCTCGGCGCATGAGGGAAAAGCTGGAGCGCTTGCGCGAGGATCGCCTCAAGAAGCTCGCCAACGCCGTGGCCATGGGGGCCATGGGCCTTGTGGGGATGGAAAAGGACAAGTTGGCCCGGGTGGAGAAAGCGCGCCGGGAGGGACCACGCTTTGCGCCCACTCACGTGGTCGTCATCGAAAGTTTGAGCCATTACCGCCCCGAGGCGTCAAGGACGCGGCGGGAAAATCGGGGACTCATGTCTTGGAGCGCCAGGGAAATGGCTAGGCGGCTCAAGGACCAATGCGACCTGCACGGACTTCTCATGCTGGAGGCAAGCGCCGCCTATACGTCGCGTTTCTGCTCCCGTTGCGGCTCTCCTGGCTCTCGTTGCGAGGAACTCTTCCTCCGTGAGTTGGAAAACTCCTATTGGTCGAAGGAACGCAGGAAGGCGCTGGATACACCAGAAAATAGTCGCACGCCATCCCACCGCTACCTCCTCGCCCTCGATCCGATGAATACGCCTGATCGCAGGGTACGCCTTCCACGGGAAGGAGGCGCATTGTTTGTCTGCTCCAACGACCGCTGCCAGATCAGCGGTGGGGGATTGCAGGCGGACCTCAACGCCGCCGCCAACATCGGCATCCGGGCCATGCTGGACGGGCGTTGGCGAGGGGCGTGGCAGTACCTGCCGACCGTGGGCTCCATCCCGGACCTAAAGTCCTTCGCGCTCAAGGGCGCTTCGGAGGACCTCAAGAACCTCAAAATCAAGATCGGGGGTGGCGGCAATGGGAAGCCAATACGGAACAAGGCGAAGTCGAATGGGCGCAACGTTTTCAACGCTTTCCGTGACGTGACCCAAGGAGTTGACCCCTCTGTTTCCATCTGGAAACCGTATCGGCAGTTTTGGCAGGATGCGGCGAACCGCGTCATTGAACGCTTGCTGCATCCGCAACCACGTGTGAAGAAGTCCGTTCCTGCAAAAAATCCGTAACACCCTTCCACCATAATCCCAGGGTATGTCCGCCCTCATCCCTCTGCGGATGCTCAACGAGTATGTCTATTGCCCTCGTCTGTTCCACCTGGAGCACGTTCAGGGGCTTTTCCGGGAAAGCGCGGACACCGTGGCGGGAGCCTTCCAGCACAAACGCGCGGAGTCAAACCGCTCCAAGGTCCGGCGCAAGGACAAGGAGCCGGAGGCCGAAGAGCAGCCGAACTTCTTCACCAAGAACTTGTCATTGAGCAGCGAAAAGCTGGGCATCACCGGCAAACTCGACGCGGTCGAAGAGGAAGGAGGCCATTGGGCGCCCCTGGAAGGCAAGCGCTCAGCCGGGCCGAAGGCCGGCGGCGGCTTTGAGGTCGAGTCCTTCCATTTGAATCCCGACGCTTGGCCCAGCGATCAGATACAGGTCTGCGCGCAAGGGCTTCTGCTGCGGGAGAACGGCTTCCGTTCAGACTTCGGCTGGATTTATTACCGCGGCTCCAAGACCAGGGTGAAGCTTGAGTTTGCCGGTGACTTAGTGAAGGCCGTCCTGGCGGTCATCACCAAGGCGGCCAGGGCCCAAATGGAGCCCATGCCGCCGCCGTTGGTGGATTCGCCCAAATGCGTGCGCTGCTCGCTCAACGTCTTCTGCCTTCCGGACGAGATCAACAAACTTGCTGGCAAAATCGGCGAGCCGAGGCGAATCATCCCCGGCCGAGACGACGCCGGGGTTATGTACGTCGTGACGCAGGGCGCGCGTCTATCGAAGCGCGGCGAGGCCATCGTGATCGAGGCCAACGGACAGA
>JACQRQ010000168.1 GCA_016206405.1 Elusimicrobiota bacterium
CCGTAGGGCACTGCCATGGGAATGAGGTAGAGCAGCACCGCGATGGATATCCGCGCGGCGGAACCCGCCGGCGGCCCGCCAAAAACGAGCATTAAGGCGGCGGGCAGGGCGAAGAATCCGGAGTAAAACGGCGGCCCGAAATCCGTGAAAAGACTTGCCAGCCAAGCCGCGGCATCGCCCGGATTCCAGTAGAGTTGGGAGGCATTTCGAAAAGCCGCCGCCGCGGCCGGGCTCCAATCCGGGCCGCCGAACCAGCGATAGGCGAAGGGCCATACGGGATTTCCCGTCAAAATCCAGGACCTGAGGTACCAGGGACAAGCCGCGGCGCCGAAGGCGCACAAAAAGACGGGCCAGCGCCGCAGCGGTATCGCCGCCAGGCTTGCCGCCGCCCAAAAAAGGCCGTGGTATTTTATTGAGGCCGCAAAACCCGCGAAACAACCCGCCAGAGCCGGCCAAAAATAATCCTCCGTCCGGGGCTCGCTCCAAACTTTCCACTGGCAAAACAAACTTGAAAGCACCATAAGGCTCAGACCTAAATCGTTGTGGGCTGTGGGCGCATAAAGCGTAAAAACCGGCAGCGTCAAAAATAGGGCCGCGGCGCACCATCTCGCCTTCCGGAGTCCCTCGGCCGGCCGCGGTTTTTCCCGGCGGGTTTCAATCTCCCCCGCCGCCGCCCAGAGCAGCCACGCGGCGGCGAGACCGCACGCCGCGTGCAATATCTGTGAAAGGCGGTGATCTCCGAGAAGCATCGTCCACGCGTAAAGAAGCTCCATGGCGCTGGGCCAACGCGAGTGCAGCATCCAAGGCATCGAGGCGAGCGCTCCGGTTTTAGCGACGGCTTTGGCGATCGGCAAATGGTAAGCGAGGGAATCCCAGTCGGAAGGAGGGGCCAGCGCGCCGGCCAACGCGTGCCAGGCCGCCCACAGGCAAAAAGCCATGAGCGACGCGAGAAGCCAGTCCACGGGAGCGCGCGGGCCGGGGGTCTCAGGCGGCGCGCGCCGCCGCAGCGACCATAAACCGCGCCAGGCCGCCAGAGTCTGAAGGATCAGAAGCCCCCAAGCAAAAGCGGGACGCAGGCGTTGCAGCAGTCCCAGCAAAAACAAAAGATGGGCGGTGAGCGCCAGGCCCAGGCTGAAAGCCAGCGCCTGGCTGCCGCAAAAATCCCTCTTTTCAGCCGGCGCGAAGTCTAAAATGAATCTGCCCGCCCCCCACAGCGCCAGAAATATCCAAACTCCCTGGCAAAGGGTCCAAAGGGTCAAACCCAGATACTCCCAGCATATGCCCGGAAAGCTCAATAGGTAAGACCAAAACGGAATATTATTGATTATAAGAAGAAGCGGAACGGCCAGAAAGACGGCCGCGGGCCCGATGGGCCCTAGCCGGCGGCCGTCTGGGCGAGAGAACATCCTTGAATTCTCAAAATGGCTTCCTCACAGTAGATCCTGATTCGATCGTCCTTGCTGTCTTTCTTGAGCCTCTTGAGGACCGGCAGCGCCCGCGCGTCTTCGATTTGCCCCAGCGTCGAAACGACGCCGAGCGTGAAGCTTTGGACGTCTTTTTCCTTCAAAAGCGAGGTCAGATACGGGACGATGCCGGGATCGGCCGCGTGAAATTCCTTCAGGCCCTTGACGGCGGCCATGCGGGCGCTCAGGTGATGCCGCTTGGCGCAATGGCGCTTGAGCACGGCGATGGCCCTCGGATCCCGGGTCAACGTGAGGGCTGAAATCGTCCCGGCGCGAACGACGTCCCACCAGGAATCTTTGCGCAGATTTTTGACAAGCTCCGGGAACAGCGCGGGAGAGACGCCTTTGGCCATCGCCTGGGCCGCCGCCGATTCAACGTGATAGCTGGGGTCGCGGCGGAACAGCGGCCTGAGCCACTTGGCGGCGTCGGGCGCTCTGTATTGGCCCAGGGCCTCGACCACGGCGCGGCGCACTTTGGGATGAGGAGTCCGTAGCCAGCCCCGCAGGCGCGGCAGAGACTGCGGCAGGCGCTGCCTGCCCAAAATCAGGGCGATCTCCTTTCTGACGGCCCAAAATTTCTCGCGGCCGAAGGCGTCGGCCAGAGCCGCGGCGCTGGAGGCCGCGGGCCATCGGCCCAGCGCCTCCGCCGCTTCGATGCGGCTCACCGCGTTGCCGCCATGCGTCAACTGATGGATCCAGAAGGAAAGGGGCTTTTTAAAATCGGTCCTTTTTAAAATCCAATGGTCCGGATCAAACTCCACATTGGACGGCTCGGCCGCGAGCTTGAATTCGAAGCGGTGCTCCTTGGCATCGATTTGAACTTGGAAAGGTTTTTCCCAATTGCGTCCGCAAAAAAGCAGCGTCGCCGGGAGGCGAAAAACGGACGGCTCGGAGCTTTGCGTCTGGAGCACCCACAGCTTGGCTTTTCGAGAGGCCGGACTCCACTCGTAATGGATGCGGAAGGCGGGGTGGCCGGAGCCGAAAATCCACTGGTCGAAAAAGGGCTTGAAATTTCTGCCGGTCACGTCCCGGAGAACCTCGATCAAATCGGCCGTCTCAACGGAGCGGTTGCGGTGGCGGCCGACGTACTCCTTGAGACAGCGCCACCAAAGCTCCTCGCCCAACTCCCCCCGCAGCATATGCAGCACGGCGCCCGCTTTCTCGTAAAGATGGCGGTCAAAGAGCACCCATGGCGCCATGAAGCGGTTGCAGACGATGGGGCGGCGATAGCGGTTTTGGTCCTCGTCAAAATAAGTTTTCGAGTACTGCCGCAGCTCGTAAAGCGCCTCATCCCGGCCTTTGTCGAAGGCCGTGAACAACACCTCAAAATAGGTCGCGAACCCCTCATTGAGCCAGGCATGCGACCAATCCTTGCAGGTGAGCAAATCTCCGAACCATTGATGCGCCAATTCATGCGCCACCAAGCCGTCCAAATCGGTATCCAGCCCGGCCCGCCGGTCCAGCAAGGCGGCGTCCGTCTGAGTCGTGCATGTGGTGTTTTCCATCCCTCCCGGGAAATGAAAGGCCGTCACTTGCGCATATTTCTCATAAGGATAGGTGACGCCGATTTTCTCCGAAAAGTACTCCAGCATCTTGGGCGTCTTTCCAAAGCCGCGCCGCGCGTCCTCCTGCCTGCCTTCCGGACAATAGTAGCTGACGTCCACCCCGCGCCAGCGCTCCTTGACGACGGAAAACTTGCCGACCACCAGGCTGATTAAATACATCGAATGCGGATGGCCCATTTTCCAATGGAAAATGGAGGTCCCGCGCGCCTTGTCGCGGCGCATGTCGATGAGGACGCCGTTGGAAACCGCCGTGTAGCCGTCCGGGACCGCGGCGATGACCTCGCTGGTGGCTTTCACCTGGGGGGAGTCGTGGCACGGAAACCAATAGCGCGCGTCTTCCGGCTGTCCCTGGGTCCACATCTGGCCGCCCTCGACAAAATGCGCTCCCAACTCCGGGTTAAGGACTTGGTACTGAATTTTAAACGACGCCGTTTCGCCGGCGCGCGAAGGGCGCCGCATGCGGATGTGGATCATCTTTTTATCGTGGCGATGCGAGAGCTTGGCGCCGGATTCGTCCCAGACGCCCGCGATGCGCATATCCACGGCGTTGAAGTCGATTTCCCGCAGGCCCCCGCGGAAAAAACGGACCAAGGTCGTCGCGGTCCCTTCCAGTTTCTTCGCGCGCATGTCAACGGCCAAATCCAGGCGAAGGTGCAGCACGTCGGCGACGCGGTCAGGGGCATAGACCGGCCTGTCGCCGATGAGCGTCGGCTTTAAATCCACCATCGCGCCCCCGGCCCAGCGCCGGGCGCATTCGAATCGAATTTCGCTCATGATTTAGTTTGAATTTGTGGAGTTATGGGTCACGGCGTCGCCGCGGCGGTGCTTGAGTTCGCCGATGATGGCCGGGACGACCTCGTAGAGATCGCCCTCAATGGAGAAAGTCGCCAGCTTCATCATGGGCGCTTCGGGATCGGTGTTGATCGCCACGATAACTTCCGAGGAGGACATGCCCGCCAAGTGCTGGATTTGGCCTGAAATGCCGCAGGCAAAATATAGTTTGGGACGGACGGTCCGGCCGGTCAGTCCCACTTGATGGCGGTAAGGTATCCAGCCCGCATCGACGGTGGCCCGGCTCGCGCCCACCGCCGCCCCAAGCGTATGCGCGAATTCCCGGATCAGATCGAAGCCTTTGGAAGCGCCCAACCCGCGGCCGCCGGAAACGACTTTATCGCAGGAGGCGATATCCTGCTCTCCGCTGTCTTCCCGGACAAATTGAACAAAACGGGTCCGGGTCTTGAAGCGCTCCGGCTCGACTTTCACGACGACGACTTCCCCTTGCCTTCCGGCAACGCGCTGCGCCCGCCCGAAAGCCATGGGACGCACGGTGGCCATTTCGGGACGGCTGTTTTCGCACAAAATCGTCGCCAGCAAATTGCCTCCGAAGGCCGGGCGCACGGCGTTGAGCAGCCCGGAATCCTTCCGGATGGAGAGTTCGGTGCAGTCGGCCGCCAAGCCGGTGCGCGCTTCCACGGCGGTCCGGGCCGCCACGGAGCGGCCCAAAATCGAGGCCGGCAGCAGAAATTTATCGGGCGGCGCCTTTTGAATCAACTCGCAAAGCAGCCGGCTGTAGACCTCTTCCAGGAAATTCTCCAGCATCGGATGGTCATGGACGAAAACTCTGTCGGCGCCGTGCTCGATCAAAGCCTGGGCATGCTCCGCGACTTTGTGCCCTATCAAAACGGCCGACAACTCCGCGTTTAAATCCGAAGCCAGGCGCCGGCCGACGTTGAGAAGCTCGTACGCGGTCGAAATGAGCTGCCCATGCCTTTGTTCGGCGAATATCCATACGCCTTTGTGAGCATTGGCCTGCGCGGCGGATTTTTCCTGTTCCATGCTAAATCAACTTGAGTTCCTGCAGCTTTTCGACCAACTGTTTGGCCTTTTCCTGGGGCGAACCGCCTTGAATGCGGTGGCCCTGGGGCCGCGCGGGCGGCGCCGCCTGTTGAGCGACGGCGCAGGGAGATCCCCGCCGGCCGATCTTGGATTCGTCCACGCCCAACTCCGCGGCGCCCCAGCGCGGGATAGCCGCTTTCTTGGCGGCCATCTTGCCTTTTAGCGACGCCAGCCGCGGCTCGTTGATCTCTTTAAGGACCGCGATCACCGCCGGCAAATCGGCCTCGATAACGTCGTAGCCGTCTTCCATCATGCGGTGCAGGCGAAGGAATTTATCCGAGACCTCCTCCACCTTCTTGACGAAAGAAATTCCAGGCCAGCCCAACCAGGCGGCCACGGCGGGCCCGACTTGCCCGGTGTCGCTGTCGTTGGTCTGCTTGGCGCAAATGACCAAATCCACCCTGCCTTTGATTTGCGCTATTTTTTTGATCCCCATGGCCAGGGCATAGCCGGTCGCGAAGGTGTCGGAGCCTTCGAAAGCCGGGCCTGAAATCAAAAAAGCCTCGTCGACGCCGCGGGCTATGGATTCGCGCAGAGCCGCTTCCGAGTCAGGCGCCCCGAGGCTCAGAGCCCCCACCCAGGAGCCCGGAATGCGTTCCTTCAGGCGCACGCCCTCTTCCACCGCATATTCGTCGAACGGATTGATGGCAAAAGACATTTTCTCCCGCCGCAGAGACCCGGTCGCCGGGTCGATTTCGATGTTGGCGGTGGAAGGCGTCAGTTTAACGCAAACGACGATGTTAAGCGGCATATCCTCAGTCCGAAATACTATAGCTAATCGCCGCGACGGCGGCAATGCTTAATCGTCCGCCGCAGAACTCCCTTCCCGGATGGGCGAGAACCTCAAAACCCCCCTCGCGCACCCTTCCCAGGCGCAGAAAACGGCCAAGTCCCCGCCGTCCTGCCACTCGCCGGCCCCTCGCAGGAGCCGATCATCTATCTGCACCCGGCTTTCGCCCAAAAAATTCGCGCTGCCCATGATGACGGCCAATCCATCAAGCAATCCGGCCACGCCCAGGCCGGGAAAAGCCCTAAAATGCTCCACCCGCCGCATCTTGCAGTGATTTTTTCTGGCCGCATCCACGATCGCCTTGCCGATCGGATGCGGGGAGAAAGTTTCGATTGAAGCGGCGATGGTCAACAGCGCCTTTCCGTCCACCGGGCTCGCGGGAAGAAGCAAAATCGAAGTTAATTTAAACAAGGACGCGGATCCGGAAACGATTTTGCCTCTAGGCGTTGACCGCTTCGCGGCGCTCGCTGGATGCCGCTTCCTTGATCATCATGGCGGCGATCTCATTGCGCTGAATTTGATTGGTCCCCTCGTAGATTTGCGTGATCTTCGCGTCGCGCATGTACTTTTCCACCGGAAAATCGCGCATATAGCCGATGCCGCCGCACATCTGGACGCAATCGGTCGTCACCTTCATCGCCATGTCGGAGCAGAAGAGCTTGACCATCGCCGATTCCTTGGTCCAGCGCTTGCCGCCCGATAATTTTTCCAAGACGTCGTAGACGGGCAAACCCATCTTGATGGCTTCATCGACGGCGGGCTTGCTGGCCGCGTCCATCGCCCGGGCCACGGAGTACAAAAGAGCCCGCCCGGCCTCTATTTGCGTGGCGCAATCGGCCGCCATGTGCTGGATGGCCTGGAAGCTGGAGATGGGTTTGCCGAATTGCTTGCGAACCCGGATGTAGGCCATGCTTTCATCCAGCGCCCCTTGCGCCAGCCCCAGCGCCTGGGCGGCGACGCCGGGACGGGAGTAATCGAAAGTGCCCTGCGCGACTCTGAGCCCGTGGCCCTCTTTGTAGATCAGGTTTTCTTTCGGCACGCGGCAATTATTGAAAACCAGCTCATACGTCCAGCTGGCGCGGATGCCCATCTTGGTCTCTTTCTTACCGAAGGAAAATCCGGGCGTCCCCTTTTCAACGACGAAGGCGGAGATGCCGCGAGGCCCCTTGCTCGGATTGGTGGAGGCGAAAAGCACGTAGAGGTCGGCCGCCTTGCCCGACGAGCAGAAATTCTTCACGCCGTTGACGACGTAATGGTCCCCGTCCAAGCGCGCCGTCGCCCGCGTAGACGTTGCGTCGGAACCCGCTTCGGGCTCCGTGATCGTGAAGGCGCCCAATTTCTTGCCGCTGGCCAGCTCCGGCAAAAATTTCTGCCGCTGCTCGGGATTGCCGAAGAGCAAAATCGGTATCGCGCACAACCCGGAAGCGGCCACGGCCAAGGCGATGCCGGCGCAAGCGCGGGAGAGGGCTTCCGTAACGAGCACGAGCTCGAAATTTCCGCCGCCGAAGCCTCCGAATTTCTCGGGAAGATAGACGCCGAAAAGGTCCGCCTTGCGGATATCTTCGATGACGGGCCAGGGAAACTCCTCTTTCTCATCGTACTCGGCGCGGACGGGCTTGATCTTTTTCTCGGCTATCTCGGCCGCCAAGCGAACGATGGTCAGCTGGTCTTCGGTCAACCCATAGTTCATCATAGGTTCTCCCTGGTCACTGGTACTCCGCTTCATTTTCCGGACTCAGGCTGACCACCTTGGACAGCGCGTCGCGCGCGGCCGCCTGTTCCGCCTCCTTTTTGTTCTTGCCGCTGCCCTCGCCTAAAAAGTGTTTATTGAGATGAACGCTGACCCAAAACGTTTTGTCGTGATCAGGCCCGCGCTCCTCCGCGACCCGGTAATGGGGCGGAACCTTGAAGCGTTTCTGGACGATTTCCTGCAGCCGGCTCTTGAAGTCGGTCTTGGGGATGTCCGTTTGATTTTCAAGCCATGTCATGATGAAAGCCGCGGCGGAGTCGAAACCGCCATCGAGAAAAATGGCGCCGATGACCGCCTCCAGAACGTTGGCCAGCAGGCTGGGGCGCTTGCGGCCGCCGCTGGACTCCTCCCCCACCCCGAGCTTGAGATGCTCCCCCAAGTCAAGTTCGGCCGCCCAGGCCGCCAAGCTCGCCTTGGAGACCAAGGCCGCCTTGCGCTTTGAAAGCAGGCCCTCATCCTCCTGAGGGTAGGCTTCAAACAGATGCCGCACGACGACGGCCGAGAGGATGCTGTCTCCCAGGAACTCAAGGCGTTCGTTATAAGCAGGCAGCTTCTTCTCGGTCGCGAAGGATTTATGGGTAAGGGCCTCCTCCAGAAATTCCCGCCGCCGGAATGCACGCTTTAAGACCTCTTCGATCGGTCGAGGCTGCATAAAAGGCGAAACCGGGCCCCGCGCCGGCGATAACGCCCGGCAGGCGCCCGATCCCCCGCTTCCCGGGTTATTTGCTGTTGGTCTTGATATACTCGACGGCCTGGCCGACCGTCTGAATCTTTTCCGCCTGTTCGTCCGGGATCTCCAGCTTGAATTCCTCTTCCAGGGCCATGACCAGCTCCACCGTGTCGAGGGAATCGGCGCCAAGGTCGTTGACGAAATGCGCTTGCGGCGTGACGGCCGAAGCGTCCACGCCCAGCTGTTCAACGATGATTTTCTTCACCTTTTCTTCCGCGTTTTCTGCCACAGCCATCTTTGCAGTCCTCCCGTTGCCTTTAACCTTTCCGGCTCACATCACCATGCCGCCGCTGACTCGGATCACCTGCCCCGTCATGTAGGCGGCGTCTTCCGACGCCAAAAATAAAATAACGCGCGCCACCTCCCCGGGCTCGCCGAAGCGAGCCATCGGTATGTCCGAGAGCATTTTATTCTTGACTTCCTGAGGCAGGACGTCCGTCAGGCGCGTCTTGATAAATCCCGGAGCCACGGCGTTGACGATGATGTTGCGCGACGCGAGCTCCTTGGCCGTCGCTTTGGTCAAGGCGATCACGCCCCCTTTGGAGGCGGCGTAATTGGCCTGGCCTTGGTTGCCGATCTGCCCGATGATCGAGGCGACGTTGACGATCCTTCCGCGGCGCTGGCGCATCATCGGCTTGGCCACAGCCTTGGAAAAATGGAACACGCCCTTTAAATTCACGTTCAATACCAAATCCCAATCCGCCTCGCTCATCCGGATGAGCAGCCCGTCCCGGGTGATGCCGGCGTTGTTGACCAAAATATCTATTTTTCCGTAGCGGTCCAGAGACTGTTTGACGACCGCGTCGCAAGCCTCAAAAGACGCCACGTCCGCCTTAAATCCAAGCGCGTCGGCGCCGTAAGAACTCTTCAAAGACTCGGCGGCGGCGGCGGCCAAGCTCTCATCCACGTCGCACACCACGACTTTGGCGCCCTCGGCGGCGAAAAGCTCGGCGGTCGCTCGTCCGATTCCCTGAGCTCCTCCCGTCACGATGGCCACCTGGCCCTGAAACCGCATCCGGTTTAGGGACTGCGTCTGGGGTTGAGTTTCTACCGGCATTTTGCACCTCTTTGGGCTGCGCTTATTCGGGCTGCCCGCCGCGTTTCTTTTTGGTCTTGTCCTTGACGTTGAGCGCCAGGCGCCCGTTGTAAAAGCCGCAAGCCATGCACACGCGGTGAGGCCGTTTCGCGGCGCCGCACTGGGAACAGGAGCCCAGCGACTGGACTTCCAGCCGCCAGTTGCTGGCGCGCCGGGAATCTCTTCGGGAGGGCGAGTGTCTTCTTTTTGGATTCGGCATTGAGGTTCTCTCTCTACTTTCCTTTTTTAAATCGCTCGAGCTTCGAAAACGGCGAAGTTCGCGGAGGAGCGCAATCGCAATCGACTTGATTCTTGTTTTTCCCGCATAAGGCGCATATTCCCTTGCAATCTTGCCGGCACAGCGGCTTCACCGGCATCGACAGCAAAATCGCCTGGCGAATATCCTCTTTGGCGTTTATTTTCTCCGCGCCGATCGGATAGGTTTCATCCACTGCAGCGCTCAAACCTTCCGCGCACGGCGCCAAACAGCGGCTGCAGGGAGCGTCCCACTTTCCGCGGACTTGGCAGGCCATCAACAATTGGCTGCCGCCGACGGAAAATTCGATGGTGACGGCGACCGGAGACGCCAGCTTGAATTCGGCGCCCAACTCGCCGAATTCACGCGGGTCCACGTCCAGTTGGAACCTGGCCCCGTCCCTTTCCGCAATTTCCTCGGCGTCAAAAATTAAAAGAGCTTCAGTCATTTTAAATCCTTGCCATATCAAAGTCAAGCTTTAAACCGGCATTTTCCGGTAAACGCTGTCCGCCTGCGGGGTTTGAGAACCCGCGACTTCCCGGATGAAGTAAATGGGCTTGTCTTTGATGTCGTAGTAGGTCCGCACCGTTATCTCCGCCAATAGCCCCAAAAAAATCATTTGAAAGCCGATCAGCTCAAAGAAGATGGAAACCTGAAAGAGCGGCTGGTCCTTGACGAATATGCCCATGAAAAACTTCTTGTAAAGGACGACGGCCGACATCGCGGCCCCGGCAAAACCCATCAACAGCCCCCACCCGCCGAAAAGGTAAATGGGTTTGGTCATGTACGCGTCCATAAATTTGACGGTGATCAAATCCAAGATGACCTTAAAAGTCCGGATGAGACCGTACTTCGACGCTCCCCGCCGGCGGGGATGATGCGCGACCTCCACCTCCGTGATCCGGGCGCCCATGAGGCTTGAGAGGGCCACCATGAACCTGTGCATTTCTCCGAACAAGCGCACCGGCTGAATAAATTCCCGTTTGTAGGCCTTCAACGTGCAGCCATAATCGTGCAGGGGAATTTGCATGATCCAGGAAATGAGCTGGTTGGCGATCTGGGACGGAAGGCGGCGCGTCAGCCATGGATCCTGGCGGTTTTTTCGCCAGCCGCTGACCACGTCATAGCCTTCTTGAAGCTTGGCGAGCAGCCGCGGAATGTCCTTGGGATCATTTTGAAGATCGGCGTCCAAGCAGATCAAAATATTTCCCCTGGCGCGTTCGATGGCGGCGGCCATGGCGGCCGTTTGGCCGTAATTGCGCGCCAGGCGGATCGCCTCGAGCCCGGGATATTTTTTCCGCAAACTCTTCAAAATTTCAAAGGTGCCGTCGACGCTGCCGTCGTCGACGATGATGACCTCGAAAGTCGCCCCCAAAGACTCCAAAGCTCCCCATAACTCATCGGCCAGAGCCTGCAGATTCTCCGCTTCGTTATAGGCGGGGATGACGACGCTCAACTCAGGCATGGACGCTCAGCGGGTGACGGCGGCCGGGCTCATCGCGCGGATGATCGCGGCGCCCATCTCGCGGGTGCCCGCGGAGCCGCCCAAATCGTAGGTCACGTCTTTGCCCGCGGCGATGACCTTGGCGACGGCGGCCTCCAGCCTCCGCGCCGCCTCCGCCTCCCCCAGATGCTCCAGCATGAGCTTGGCCGATAATATCATGGCCGTCGGATTGACCTTGTTCATGCCTTTGTATTTCGGGGCCGAGCCGTGCGTCGCCTCAAAGAGGGCGCCGTGATCGCCGATGTTGGCCCCCGGCGCGACCCCTAGGCCGCCGACCAATCCGGCGCAAAGATCCGAGATGATGTCGCCGTAAAGGTTGGGCAGGACCAGGACGTCGTAGAGCTCGGGCTTCTGCACGAGCTGCATGCACATGTTGTCGATGAGCCTTTCTTCGTAGGGCATGCGGCCCTCGTATTGCGCCGCCACCTTTCGCGCGGCCTGGAGAAATAGCCCGTCGGTGAACTTCATGATATTGGCCTTGGTCACGGCCGTGACCTTCTTGCGCCCGTGCCGGATGGCGTAGTCGAAAGCGTAGCGCACGATGCGCTCCGTGGCGGCGGCCGAGATGGGCTTGATGGAAATAGCGGCGTTCTCGTCAATTTTCCCTTTGCTCCACGCCACGATTTCCTTGGAATGCGGGGAGCCGGCCTCAAACTCCACGCCGGCGTACAAGTCCTCGGTGTTCTCACGGACGATGACCAGGTTGATGTCGCGGTAGCGGGATTTGACGCCGGCATACGATTTGCAGGGACGCACGCAGGCATAAAGCCCCAAGGCATGACGCATAGCCACGTTGACGCTGCGAAATCCCGTCCCGATGGGCGTCGTGATGGGGCCCTTGAGCGCCACTTGGGTTTTGCGAATCGATTCCAGCACTTGCTCCGGCAGAGGCGTGCCGTATTTTTCCACGACGTCGGACCCGGCCTCGACGATTTCCCATTGGATGGGCACGCCGGTGGCCTCGACCACCGCGCGGGTGACTTCGGTCAATTCCGGTCCGGTGCCGTCTCCGGGAATCAGCGTCACTTTATAGGCCATATCGGTTTCCTCCTTCGGTCAACGCCCCTTTTCATCATAGCAAATGCCGCCTCATTCGCCAACGAAACGGCCTTGCTCCCTCGCGAGCTCGGCGTATAAGGCTTCCTGCCGCAAAACCATAGCGTCGATGTCGAACTCCTCGCCTATGGACCCGGCCGCCTGAGCTCCGATTTTCTCCCGCAGCGACGGGTCGCGGAGCAAGGCTTCCACGCGCGCGGCCATCGTCTCAACGCCGCGCGGCGCCGCCAAAAATCCGGTGCGCCCGTCTTCGATCAGCTCCCGGACTCCGTCTACGGCGTAGCACACGCAGGCGAGGCCCGATTTCATGGCTTCCACCAGGCTGCGCGGCAACCCCTCCCATAAGGAGGTCATCACGAAGACGTCCGCCGCCGCCATAATCTCGGGCACGTCGTCGCGCCAGCCGGGCAAGAAGCAGACGCCGTCCAAGCCTTCCCTAAGCACCATGCTTTCCAGCAAAGGACGACGCTCGCCGTCGCCGATGAACAAAAATCTCGCCTCCGGCAATTTCGGGTGCAACAACTTGGCCAGGCGGATGAAATCCTCGGGATTTTTCTGGGCCTTGAAGTTGCCGACGCTGAGCACCAAGAGCTTGTGCATGCCGACGCCCAAGGCCGCTTTGACGGTCTTTGGGTCGGGAATTTTGGCGGGAAAATTCTTCAAGGGGACTCCGCTGCGTATCAGCTCGTAGCGCTCCGGCCTGCCTATACCGGCGCTGCGCGCCGTGGCCTGGTTTTGCCGGGAGACGAATATCAACCTAGCGCTCAAGCCCGCGCAAATCTTCTCAAGCAAAATATAGAAAACTCTCACCGGGGGACTCAAAAAGTCATGGAAGCCGAACCCGTGGAAGGTATGGACGACGACGGGAACCCCCGCGAAAAAAGCCGCCCAGCGGCCGAGAATCCCCGCCTTGGAGGAATGGGTGTGGACGATGTCGGGCCGCTCTCGCCGGAGCAGCCGCCACAACCGCCATAGCGCGGCAAGGTCTTTGAGCGGGCGCACTGGCCGGACTAAACCCTCGATGAAATGGCGCCGGACGGAAGCCCGGGACGGCAGCCGCGCGTCCAGCATTCCCCCGGGGCCGGAAATAAGCAGGACGTCGAACGCCTCGGGATTCAAATGCTCCACCGTGTACAAGGTGTTTTGCTGCGCGCCCCCCAGTTCGAGTTGGGTCACGACGTGGGCGACTTTGATGCGGCGCATCAGCGCGGCTCCGCCGGATCGCCGTCCAAAAGCGGCGCGCCGGTCCGCGCCGCCAAAATCAAAGCGCCGCGCCTCACCGCTTCCGTGATCCGGCGCGCCCCCGCCTGGAAGTGGCGGGGAATCGCTTCGATCCGGTCCAAATCCTGCCAGGATATCCCATGAAATTGCCTCAAAAATTTCCGTTTTGCCGGCGCCTTGATCCGCAGCAGCCCCGCAATCCTGCCTGAGGAGCGCAGTCCCAACAAAAAAATATAGGGCGTTTGACCCTGCGTGACGCAGTAAAGCGCGCTGCCCAACGCGGCGTTGTCTTTGCCGAAAGCCAGGTAATAGACGCTGTAAAGATCCTCGTCCCTTAGAGAGCCGCCGAGAGTTTGCTCGATGCGCCGGACGGTCTCCTCATCCAGTTTGGCGCCGCTTTGCGCCTCAAAATGTCCCGCGTCCGGAAAGAGCTTGCGAAGCTGGGCCGAAGGCGCCTGCAGCGCGGAGACGCCGTTGAGCCAGCGCCCTAGACGGCCCGGGAATGAGGTTTCATCGGAAGGATCGGATTTCGCGTTGATCTCGGAGAGATTGGAGGCGCCGTCCCGGTCGGAATCGAGATCTTCGATCGCCTCAAAAGCCTTAAAGCTATTGGCTCGCTCGTGAAACGCCCGGCCATAAGCCACCAAATCCAGGGTATCGCGCCGGTGGCAGAGCATGCAATTGACCGGGTACTTATATTTGGCCTCAAACATCGCCTTATAAACGGGCAGCGCCGCCGCCGGCCGGGGCAGAAAAATCAGCAAAGCCAGCAACGCCGTCGGGGCTAGTTTCATTTCGCGGTGATTTTCACCAGTTCGGA
Organism: Elusimicrobiota bacterium; assembly: GCA_016206405.1. Lineage (GTDB taxonomy): Bacteria > Elusimicrobiota > Elusimicrobia > O2-12-FULL-59-9 > O2-12-FULL-59-9 > O2-12-FULL-59-9. The sequence goes on from JACQRQ010000168.1 coordinate 14,127, forward strand.
ATCCGGAAAATAATGCTCTAAAATCGCGCCGAATTTCTTGCCTGTGGAGGCCAAGCCCACCGCCCCCGCCTGGCACATGCCGCGCTGCGATCCGGTCCCGACCCCGAACAGCACGAAGGTCTTCGGGCGGGTCCCGCGGTAAAGCGTGTGCATGCTGAAAAACGTGGAGCGCAGCGTGCCCGGAGAGAGCAGCCGCTCAATGGAATCCGCTCCCACAAGGGTTTGCTCGCCGTCTTCGCCCACGACTCGGAGCGTGGCGAGCCTCCCGGAGGCGGACCGGCGCCCCGGAATGAGGCGCAGAAGCTTGCCCACCTTCAGGCTGCGTTTGGCGCGCTCTTCGACCAGGGAGGCGTCCAAGACGCGGGTCCAGCGGATGTCCGCCGGCGGCACCGCGCCCGAAACAAAACATAGAAGGTCCTTGGAAGGTTTGCCGCGCGTAAATAAAACCATCTCCTGGACGGACGCCGGCGCCCGCCGGTCATCGGCCGGAGCGTCCGATACTCCGTCTTCGGTCGCGTGGCCGCAAGCGGCGTGGCTGAGGGCATCCCGGATTTTCCCCGCGGATTTGACGACAAGCCCCAAAGTCGCTTCGACCGCGCTTTTCGCCAAGCCCAATTCGCTTTGAACGCCGGGATAAATCTGGCAGTGGCGTGAATCGCACAAATCCAATTTATCGTCCGAATGCAGCGGATGCTCCAAAAGGTAGTAGGTGCGCGTGCGCGTGACCACCGCATGGGCGTCCAGCGCATCCAGAAGCCGGATGTTCCAGGGAAAGGAAGCGGAAAGCGCGCTGATCGTGTGCTCTTCAACGGAAACGTGATTAACCAATTTGAAGCCGTCGGCCGCGGGCGCCAACTCAAGGCTGCCTCTGAGCTCGCGATCCCCCTCGTCCGGTCCGGCGGCGGATTCGATATTCTTGACGAGCACGCCCGCGGCGTTGTCGAATGGCACCAAAGCCAAACCCTGCCGGCTGGAATGCACGACGATTCCCTGCGGATTTCTGACCTCGTAGATGTAATTCTCCTTCCGGAAAAGAATTTCCCATTGCTGCAGCGGACCGCCGGTCAGAATGCTGCCCAGCTTTTCGTCGACGATCTTAAAGGCGCTCCCGCTGACAAAGGACATTTTTTGGATGGAGGCCTGCCGGCCGTCGGCCACAGCCAGGAGTCCCACGCGAAGCCGCTTGGAAGGCGGCAGCGCTGCGGCGCCCTCCTTCAGGTAGGGCCAAGCGATTCGCCTGCTTCTCTTGAGCTCTTGGCGCCTTTCGCTCACATATTTTTCCGCGGCCTCAACGCGCCGCGCCCAATATGGATTGTCCGGCTCGCGGGACGAAAGGGACCTCAGCGACTGCCACGCCGCATCCGTCTCGCCGATTTTGGCGTAGACTTCCGCCAGGGCGATCTGAGACTCCTGCGCGAGAGGGTCCTGGGTCAGCGAATTTCTTAAATTATTGATCGCCTCGGAGTATTTTTTGCTTTTCCAAGACGCCAAGCCCATTCCATACAGCGCCGATGCGGAAAAAGAATTGACCGCATACGCCCGCCCGAAACGCTCCAAGGCCAGTTTCCGGTTTCCATCGGACAATTCCAAAAGGCCGCTGCCAAGCTCCGCTTCAAACAGAGTCGAGGAGCTCACGGCCAACTCCCGCGCCTTGGAGAAGGCTTCCCGCGCTTGGCGATATCTCTCCAGCGCCATATAGGACCACCCGCGCTGCGTCCACGCGAAGGCGTCCTTGGGATCGAGCATGGTGGCCTTGATCCATTGAGGCAGAGCCTCCTCGGGACGGCCCAAATCCTCCAAGATCAAGCCCAGGTTCGTCGTGGCCTTGGCATCGTCGCCCTGCAAAGTGAGGATATAGCGGTAGGACCTTTCGGCCTCCTGCAAGTTCCCCGCCAAATAGGCGCCATAGGCGAAAGCGGCGGTCTCCTCTCGCTCGTCCCCCCCGGCGGCTGCGGGAAAACAGAGAAGCCCCGCCAACAGCGCGCAGCCCCACGCCGCCAGACGGGTCATCTTCATTTTTGCAGGCCGGCGCGCCGGCGGACGCCGGCTTCCGCCAGAGACATTCGGGCTTCGATTAAGTTTAGGAATGTTTCCGCCTGGTCGAAATAGGCGTTGTCGATCAGCGTGGAAGTCTGCGCCAACTCGAATTCAAAGCGCTTTTTCTCCGCCGCCCGGATACCGGTATTTTGAAGTTTTACTTCCAGAGCCGAGGCTCGCTTGCGCAGTCGGCGGGCCTGCAGACGCTGCTCGCGAAGTTTTTGCCGCAAAAGGGGCCGCCGCAGCGATTCCTGGCCGGATAACGCGGCGCCGGCGGAGGAGGTTTCAGGCGCCGGAAAACGGCCGCGAAACCACAGCGCCCACGCCGCGGCCAGCAGAACGACGGAAAGAACAAAAATTTTTCTCATCCTTCATACGTGTCGATCTGGGCTTTCTGCAATTTATCCGAGTAGTCGATATAGACCGACTTCCATTCCGTGAAGATATCCAGCGCGCTCGTGCCGGATTCCCGGTGGCCGTTGCCGGTGCGTTTGACTCCGCCGAAAGGCAGGTGGACCTCGGCGCCGATAGTGGGCGCGTTGATATAGGTGATCCCGGTTTCCATGTCGGCGACGGCGCGCATCACGCGGTTGACGTCGCGGGTGTAAACGGCTCCGGACAGGCCGTAATCGCTGTCGTTTAACACCGCCATCGCCTCTTCAAAACTCCGCGCCTTGATCACGGTCGCCACCGGGCCGAAAATCTCCTCGCGGGCGATCCGCATTTCGGGGCGCCCCTCAAAAATGGTCGGCTCAAAAAAGTGGCCGGCGGCGCAGGCGCCCCCTGATATTTTCTTGCCTCCGGTCGCCAGTTTAGCCCCGTCTTCTTCGCGCCCGATTTCGACGTATTTTTCCACCGTCCGCACTTGCCGGGCGTTGATTAAAGGCCCCATGTCGGTGGAGGGGTCAAGCCCGTCGCCGACCTTGAGCCCGCGCGCGCGCCGCACGAAGCGCTCTAAAAACTCGGCGTAAACCTCGGCATGAACGATGACGCGGCTGGTGGCCGTGCAGCGCTGTCCCGATGTGCCGAACGCCCCCCACACCGCGCCTTCGACCGCCAAATCCATATTGGCGTCCTCCAGCACGATTTGCGCGTTCTTGCCGCCCATCTCCAGGCTGCACTTCTTGAAAGCCTTGCCGCAAAAGCCTCCGATGAGGCCGCCCACCTGCGAGGAACCCGTGAAGGAGACGAGCCGCACGTCGGGATGCTCCATGAGGGCCTTGCCCACCGTCGCTCCCCGGCCGTAAATCAGGTTGACCACCCCGTCCGGGATTCCGGCCTGCTGCAGCGCCTCGACGAAAAGACGCGCGGAATCCGGCGTGTCGGAGGCGGGTTTGAGGACCACGGAGTTCCCGCACAACAAGGCCGGCAAAATTTTCCAGGATGGAATCGCCATGGGGAAGTTCCAAGGCGTGATGAGGCCGCACACGCCCACGGGCATGCGCACCGACATGCAAAATTTATCGGCCAGCTCGGAAGTCGTGGTTTGGCCGAACAGACGCCGTCCTTCTCCGGCATAATAGAAAGCGGTGTCGATGGCCTCCTGCACGTCCCCCCGGGTTTCCTTGAGAACCTTGCCCATCTCCCGGGTCTCAACCTGCGCGGCCTCTTCCTTGCGCCGCGCCAAAATCGCCATGGCTTTGAGAAGCAATTCTCCCCTTCGGGGGGCGGGCACTTTCCTCCAATGGCCAAAAGCCTTCTGCGCGGACCGCGCCGCCGCATCCACGTCATCGGAGGGAGTCTCGGCGTAAACGCTCAACAGCTCCCCCGTGGAAGGGTTGCGGTTTTCAAAAATCTTTCCCTTTTTGGCCGGCTTTTTCCACCGGCCGTTGATGAATTGGTACGCTCCGACTTCTTTGGCGTTTTTTTCCAAGAGGCTCTGAGGCATTTTTTTCTCTCTAACGTGACCGAGGCTTAACGCTAGTGGTAAAGTGGTAGAGTGGTAGAGTGATAGAGTGCTAAAACGGCAATAAGAAGAAACACGGCTAATGCCCTCCCCTCATCGCTTTACCACTCTACCACTTTACCACTGTACCACTTGCTCACTCCCCAAAATACCACTTTACCACTCTATCACTTTCTCTCCACTCTACCACTTGTTTCCCCCCCCGTTCAGTGGTGCGACACTTTCTTGCGTATGGTTTCGGTGATTCGAAAGCCCTTTTGCCTGAATCCTTCCAAAAAACGCCGGGGCCAGAGGGCGCAATCCATGGTGGCGGCGCCGCTTCCCCTGACGGATCCCGTGGCCAGCAGCTTCGCCACCAGGGCCGCCGCATAACCGGTGGTGCGCTCCATGGCCGAAAAGCCGGTTTCGGGATCGGCGTGCTCCAATAGATCGTAAACAACCTCGATGTTTCTGGTATTGTTCTTGCCGCAGACGGTTACCCGCAGAACGACGATATCCTCATCATCCGGGAACTTGAGGACGCTGGAGGCATGCCGGATAAAAAAGTCGCGGGGAACCACGCTTCCGCCGTTGACGTTGATCGGCCTCCGGTCCAATAAACCCATATCGCGGATCAGCTTCATCCTTTCGTAATGACCCGGATACCTCAAGGTCTTATACTGATAGCCCCATAAGCGGTTTTGAAAAGTCCAGGGCGCCGTCGAGCTCCCCCCCGCCGTAAAAAAAGCCTCCAGTTTTCCCAGGGGATCGATGACGACGGATTCCAATCCGCTGAAAGACTCGATTTTTTTAACTTCGCCTTTGGCGACGACGTAAGCCGGGCCGAAGTAGCTCTCGAGAAGGCCCTCCAAATTGTAGACCAACTTATAGCCCAAAGGCGGTTTGGGATGCTTGGGGAGGCCTCCGCAATAAATTTTAACGCTTTGGCAGATTTCCATTTGCTCAATGCCGCCGGCCGCCAAAGTGTTCGACAAGCCAGGCGCCAAGCCGCAATCCGGCACCAAGGAGACGCCCGCGGTCCGGGCGGCGGCGTCCAATTTGAGAATATTGCGGGTTGCCCGGGTTTCTCCGCCCAGATCGCAATAATGGGCCCGGCAGGCCAGCGCGGTCTTGGCCGCCGCTTCGTTGCAGTAGTACGGCAGGGCGCTTAAAACCACATGCCGGCCCTTGACCGCTTTCTTGAGCTGTTTTTCGTTGCCGGCATCCGCCTGAACGGCCTTTAAAAGCGTTTTTTGAGCCCCGTCCTCTTTCGCAAGAAGCTTGCGGATGCGCGCCAGGGCGAGCTGCGCCGAGGGCAAATCTTTGTCGACCAAGGCGACCGACGCGGTCCCGTCGGATTTTGCCAAGTCATACGCCGCGGCCACCCCTTGGCGGCCCGCTCCCAAAACGACATATTTATAGCCCATCCAATCCTCCTAACTAAATTACTTTAACACTTTTATTCTATAAGGGTCAAACCCTGTCGCGCCCTGCGCTTTGCAACGGCAGTGGTGCAGTGGTAGAGTGATAAAGGGGTACCAGGCACAAAAGTGGCTACAACGCGTCCCGTACGTCTGGCCTGCAGGCTTGGCGTTCTCCCCTCTGCCACTTTACCACTATACCACTCTATCACTTCATTTCCTTTAAGGTTGGCGGGCCATGCCGCCATCTATAGTCGCGCCCCCCTTATGCACATGGTCTTGATTTTGTAACATTCTGTTGGTACGGACGCATAGATGAGATACTGGTTATACGAAAAATCCAAAGTCAGCGGCCCTTATGATATAGAAGAGCTGCGGAAGATGGGCTTTTCCCGCGAGACGGCGCTTTTTTGCGGCGAGCAGAGCCGGGGAGAGAGCCCCGGCGATTGGCGCAAGGCGCTGGAAATAGAGGAGTTGCGGGATATGCCTCCTTCCCCGGAGCATTCCGCCGGCGAGGAAAAAGAAGTGAAGGAAAGGAGAATTTTGGAGCTGGAAGATAATCTCCTGGCGCTCAAAAGGGAGATCAAATTTTTCCAGGAAAGGGACAAAGTCCGGGAGCACCGGCAAGGCCAGGAATTAGACGCGGCCAAAGAGCAGCTCGGGCAATACGCCGAAACGGTCAAAAAATTAAGCTCCGAGATTAAATCCGCGGAGGCAAAATCGGCGGAGCAATCCCGGACGATTCTTCAACTTCGGCAGGAAAAGCTGGAGTTGGAAAGCCGTCTTGACGCCGGGACTGGGTTGACGGAGGCCAAGCTCAAATTGAAGGAGGAGGAGCTGCAAAATACCCGGTTTAAAACTCAGGAGCTTGAGAATATAATCCCCCCTGCCGGCGACGAACCCGTCGCGCCGGGATCCGATTCCGCCGAGGCGCCGGAGATGGCCGAACCACCGTCGCGGCCTTGGGGCAAAGTCATTTTAGTCGTCGCGGGCATAAGCGCGATCCTTTTATCCGGCCGCTGGTATTTGAAAAGACCGGCACTGCCCGGCACAGGAGAGCCCGCCATTTCCGGCGCCGCAACTCTGCTTTCAATCCCTCCCACCGCAGAGATGACGGCGCGCTCGACCCAGATTCCGGCGAACAAAAAGTCCGCGCCCGCCGCTTCCAAGAACACGCCGCCCAAGGCTGCAAACATCGCGCAGTCCCCCTCTCAAAAAGCGCCCGCTGCGCCGCCGGCCGCCGCGCCTCAGGCGCAACCGGGTCCCCGAAGCACTGCGCAGGGGGCTGCCTCTCCTCCACAGTCAACGCCGCCCCCGCCTGCGAAATTTTTTCCGGAAGGGAAACGCCTTCTGCTTCCTGGGCTGGAGAAGCCCGTGAAGGTGGAAGTCAGTTCCGCCGCGCCTCGTGACGCTCCGCTGGAGCTTCCATCGTCCCTGGGCTCTGCACAGGGGCAGGCGCATCCGGGTCCCCGCCCCCCTGCCGGAGGCAAGGGACGATTGGAGCCGCAGAGCGGCGTGTCGAGCACTGCGGAGGGGGCCGCCGCCGCCGTCCCTGAACTCAGCGACGGAGATGTCTCTGGAGCCGCGCAGGAGTCCGACACGCCCGCAGAGGACTCCGATCCGCCTCTCATTGACGGCGAGGATCAATAGGATTCCGGCAGGGGATTATTCAGGCGGGCTGTCGGGGAAATGGGTGGCGAAGTAGTAGCGCAAACCCAGGCCCCAATCCAATCCGCTTTCCGCCTTGGGCGCGAAATTCACCAAGGGCGAAAGTTCCGCGAAAATTTCGATCGGCGCCGGATCAAACCAATACGCCAGCCCCGCGGTGAAGCGCGCGCCCGCCTGTGTGTCATGAGAACTCCGGCGGCTGCGCAGGCGAAGCCCCCATCCCACATAGAAAGGCAAAAAACCGATCTCAGGTTTGGGCAGCACGTCGAGATTGTGCCATAAATGATCGGCGCTGAAAGCGAAATCCTGATTGATGACCCCCGCCGTGGCGGACCAGGCGCGCGCCGGCGAGGCCCAAATCTTGGCCGAAAAACCGACCGGCTTCCCGGTGGCGAAGCCGAAACCGTAGCCGCCCCGGGCCCCCTGGGCAAAAAGCGCCGGAGCCAAGGGTCCCGAAAAGAGGAGCCACGCTCCGGCGGCCAGGATTTTTCCGCCGTTACTCATTGACGGAGAGTATCTCCTTATAATACTCCTCCTGATAGATTTTGATGAAGGTCAGAACGATGGCGACGACAGTCGGTCCCACAAGCACGCCGACCGGCCCGTAGACCACCAAACCTCCCAGAATCCCGAAAAATAAAAGGAAGGTCGGCAATTTTGCCTTGCTGCCGATCAAAATGGGCTTCAAGAAGTTGTCGATGGTGCTGACGACGAACATTCCCCATATAAAAATAAAAGTGGCGACGCCGTAATTTTCGCTGGAAAACTGAAAGAGCGCGACTGGAAGCCACACGAGGACGGCCCCTCCCAAAGGCATCACGGCGAAAAAAGCCGTGGCCAAGCCCAAAACCGCCGCGAACGGCACTCCGGCGACCCAAAACCCGAAGGCCGCCAACAGTCCCTGAACCGCCGCCGTCGCCAAAATCCCGCGGATGATCGCGGAGAGCGTGTCGTTTAAGCGCGCAAGAATCAAGGTTTTGTGCCTTTCTTGCATGGGAAGAAGGCCCCTGATTCTACCGATGATCGACTGGCCGTCCCGAAAAGCAAAAAACAAGCTGAAAACCAGAATCAAGACGTTGAACGGAATCAGCAGGAAGTTTTTGGCCAATTGCGTGCCCAAAGCGGTGAGCACCGTCGTCATTTGGCGAAGGCTGTTGAGCGCCAACTGCTTCAACTGCGGGTCGAAGCTGCCCAATAGAGCGCTCATCCCCTCCCACCAAAATAGGATGAATTTCGGCAGTTGCGCGGCGTTAAAGTTCCGAACCCAAACGCTGACGAACGGATAAATCTTGACGGTTTCCGTCGCCAAAAGGACGACCGCCAACGCCAGGGGCAGGAGCGTTGCCGACACGACGATGACCGTGGTGAGCAGGGCGGCCGCGCTCGGGCTTTTGGGAAGCTGCAAAACCATCCAGCGGTGCAGCGGATAAAAGGTGAAGGCCAGAACGGCCGAACCCAATATGGCCACAAAAAAGGGCGAAAGCAAGAGGATCAATTGGTACAACAGAAATAGGAAAACGCCGAAGAAGAAATACTTGAAGAGTTCCGGCCGCGTCATGGGCTTAGCGCGAAGATTCAGGATCCGGCAAGGCGCTCAGCGAGCCGCCGGAATGCAGGCTCTCCGGAACCAATGGATAGTTATCGATGGGTTCCACTGCCGCAGGGGCCGATTGCCGGCCCGCGCGGCGGTCTCTGGCCACGTTTTTCCGGACGACAAATTCCTTCAGGCCGCCATCCGCGTCGACGTCCACCAGGATGTAATGATAAAACCGGTGCTCGATGAGCAATTGAGGATAGAGCGGCGAGCCTCCCCCCCCGCTCAGAACATAGTCGACGCCCTTGTAGCGCGTCCGGCCAAATCCATGCAAATGCCCCAAATAGACGCGGGCGACTTGATACTGCGTCATCAAATCCGTAAATTCCCGGCTCCCCCCCAAGAAGACGGCATGGTGTTTGGGATATTTGCGGCCCACCGGATCCTCCGTCCAAACCGCGAGCGGCTTGGGAGGCGTATGGGTAAAAACTATTTTCTTAAGGGGCGTGTCCAAAACGCCGCGCAGCCACGCCAGTTGCTCGGCGTCCACCGCATGCGTTTCCGGCCGCTCGAGGACTTCGCGGCCCACCCGGGCGGAGTCGACCACGATGAAGCGGTAGCCCTTGTGATCAAAGCTATAATAAGTCCGGCCGAAGGCGGTCAAATAGTTGTCAAGGCCGGGCGGCGAGAGCTGGATCTCATGGTTGCCGATCACGGTCAAAAATGGGAAGCCGGGCCCGACGCCGCCGACAAGGCTTAAAAACCCCTCGTACTCCGGCGTGTCCCCGGTGGCGACCATATCGCCCAGATGCATGGAAAAATCCAGCCCCCGCCCCGTCATGTCCCGCAC
>JACQRQ010000169.1 GCA_016206405.1 Elusimicrobiota bacterium
AGATTTCGAGAAGGCCGTGAAGGTTAAATATCGTAGTAAAGATGAAATTCGTACGGGTGCGGCCGCATTCTCAGCGCGTCCACCTCTTTGACCCTCTTGTAAGAAATCCAGGAATCCAGAACGTCTTTGGTGAATACATCGCCTTTCAACAGGAAGGCGTTGTCTTTCTCAAGCGCGTTGAGCGCCTGCTCCAGGCTGCCGGGCATTTGCGGAACTTTTTTTCTGTCTTGGTCGGAAAGCTCGTAAAGGTCCTTGTCCATGGGGACCGGCGGCTCGATCTTGTTTTGGATTCCGTCCAAGCCGGCCATGAGCATGGCGGCGAAGCCGAAGTAGGGATTGCAGGCCGGGTCGGGGAAGCGCACCTCGATTCTTTTATGCGCCGGTTGGTGCGAGTACATGGGAATGCGCACGCCCGACGAGCGGTTGCGCGACGAGTGGGCCAGGTTCACCGGAGCTTCGTAGCCGGGCACCAGGCGCTTGTAGGAGTTGGTGGTCGGGTTGGTGAACGCCGCGATGGCGTGGGCGTGCTTGAGAATGCCGCCGATATAGTAGAGGCACATTTTGGACACGCCGGAGTACTCCTTGCCGGCGAAAAGCGGCTCTTTTTTCTTCCACAGGCTTTGGTGCACGTGCATGCCGGAGCCGTTGTCCTCGAAGATGGGCTTGGGCATGAAGGTGACGGTTTTCCCGTAGCGCTTGGCCACGTTTTTGCAAATGTACTTGTAGAGCATGATGTTGTCGGCCATGCGGGTCAGGGAGTCGAAGCGCATGTCGATTTCGGCTTGGCCGGCCGTGGAGACCTCATGGTGGTGCTTTTCAACGATGATGCCGGCTTTCTCCATTTCCCGCACCATCTCGGCCCGGATATCCACCTGGGAGTCGGTGGGCGAGGTGGGGAAGTAGCCTTCCTTATGCCGGGGCCGGTGCCCCGAATTGACGCCTTCCTTGCCGGAGTTCCATATGCCCTCGTCGGAGTCGATGAAATAGTAGCCGCAGTAGGCTTTCTGGTCGTAGCGGATATTGTCGAAGATGAAAAACTCGGCCTCGGGGCCGAAATAGGAGATGTCGGCGATGCCGGTCTTGAACAGGTAGTCCTCCGCTTTTTTGGCCACGTAGCGCGGGTCGCGCGTGTAGGGTTGGAGAGTGATGGGGTCGCGGACGTCGGCCAAAAGAGACAGAGTCGGCAGAGCGGTGAAAGGCTCCACGATGGCGGTGGTCGGATCCGGCACGACGAGCATGTCGCTTTCGTCGATCATCTGCCATCGCCGTATGGAGGAGCCGTCGAAGCCGGTCCCCTCCGTGAACAGGGCCTCGTTTAATTCGCTGACGGGAATGCTGAAGTGCTGCCAGGTGCCGAAGAAATCAGTGAATTTGAGATCCACCATCTCGAAGTTGTTTTTCTTGGCGAAATCCAGCACGCCTTTGGGAGTCAGGCGCATTCTCTGCTCCGGGGTCAAAACGACGCTGGGGACGTAGCCGCTGGCGTAGCCGTTGGTGGCGGGCCGCCGCGGTTTCAAGCCGGTTTTTTCCTCTGACATTTCATCCTCCCTTTCCGAATTACGGAAAATCAAAACCTAGTTTTATCCTACAGAAAACCCACGCCCGAGTCAAATGTTTTGCCCCCCATGGCCGAATTGGGTACAATGTTCGCTCGCCGGGCGTTTCCGCGCCGGCGCCCAGGACTACCGGATTTCGCTTCTTATGGAAATTTTCAGCAAAATTGATTCGGACGGGCCGCTTCCGGCTTTAAGGCAGGACCTTCAGGCATTTCCGGCCGAGGTTGAGGGAAAGCGCGTCGTGCTTCTCCAGGACCTGGAAGGCTTAAGCCCCCATCCCGTCGCGCTTTCGCCAGACGGCCTGGCGGTCGCCTCCCTGCTCGACGGCCGGAACACGGCCGCCGAGCTGCGCTCCGCCTTCGCGCAGGCCACGGGGATGCTTCTGAGCGCGGCCGAAATTCACGACATCGTCCAGCAATTGGAGCAGGCGCAGCTTTTGGAGACGCCGGAGATCGCGGCCAAACGCCGGCGGATTTTGGATGATTTTTTGGCCGGCCCGACCCGGAAAGCCGCGCTTCAAGGGACCAGCTATCCCGCGGACCCGCTGGAGCTTGCGGGATTATTGGGGGGCTACTTTCGCGATCCCAAGGGGCCGGGCGAGCTTGCTCCGGAGGCCGATCCTAAAGCCGCCCCACCCATAGGCCTGGTCAGCCCGCATATCGACTATGGGCGCGGCGGCCCGGCCTACGCCTGGGCCTACCGGGTCTTGGCCCAGTGCGAGCCGCCGGATTTGATCGTGGCTTTGGGAGTCGCCCACGCCTCTCCCGATTCCCCCTGGACTCTCACCCGCAAGGCCTACGAAACGCCTTACGGGCCTTTGGTCGTTCATGAAGAGCTTTATGAGGAATTCCAGAATCATTTATGGTACGACGCGCGCGGGGACGAATGGGTCCACCGCAAGGAGCATTCCTTGGAGCTTCAGGCGGTGTGGCTGAAATTTCTGTGGCGGGAGAAGACCCCGCCGTGGGTGCCGGTCCTGTGCTCGGCTTTCGACCGCTTTTGCCCCGACCGTCCGCCGTCTGAAATTCCCACCTTGGAGGAAGCGGTTCAAAACATCGGCCGCAGGCTCGCGCACAGGGCCAAAACCCAAAAAATACTGGTTCTGGCGGGGGTGGACTTGGCGCACGTGGGCCCCCGCTTCGGCGACGACCTGCAGCCGGGTCCGGAGCTGGAAAAACGCGTTGAATCCGAGGACCGCCGCTCCCTGGAACACGCCATGGCGCTTGACGCCGACGCCTTTTACCTGTCCGCGGTGGCCGACGGCCATTGGCGCAAAATCTGCGGCCTGTCGGCGCTCTATACGTCGCTGCGCTGGATAAAATTTCTGCGGGGGGACAAGCCGGGCGCGGGAAATCTCCTGACCTACGGCCAGGCGCCGGATCCCTTGGGCGGCATCGTGTCCTTCGCCGGCGCCGTCTTTCCCCGATAGGGCCTTATTTCACAGCGCTGTAGATTTCCGGCGCTTCCTCGCCCTCGACCTGCAATGCTCCGACGGCTCCTTTTTCGATTCTAAAAATGGAGTGGTCCACGAGCGTGTAGCTGCCGGGGACCTCCAATGCGAACTCCACCACCGCGGCGCCTCCCGCGGGCACCAGCGTCGTCTGAACGTTGGCCAGGGGCTGCGATTCTATGGCGCCCTCCGCGTAAACTTTATCGAAGATTTCGCCGATGACGTGAAAGGATGAGACCAGATTCGGGCCCGCGTTTCCGAAAAATATCCGCGTCTTTTCTCCGACTTTGGCTTTAAGGGCGCGGTCCTCCGTGAGTCCGCCGTAGCGGCCGTTGAAAACCACATACGTCGGCTTCTCCTCGGAGGCCTTCTCCCGGTCGTAGGTGGTCAAACCCTCAAAACCCAGCTCTTCTTTGGTGTAGAACTCGCTCTGCAGCACGTAATACTCCCGGTCCACCTTGGGAAGCCCTTGCGGCGGCTCCACCAGAATGAGCCCGTACATGCCGTTGGCGATATGGTCGGTGACGGGCGGCGCGGCGCAGTGGTAGACGTAGAGCCCGGCTTTAAGCATTTTCATGCGCGCGATTTTCGTCTCGCCGGGCTGGGCCAAAGTGATGGCGGCTCCGCCTCCGGGGCCGGTGACGGCATGCAGGTCTATGTTGTGGGACATGGAGCTGTTCTTGGGGTTGCTCAGGTGCAGCTCCAAGGTGTCGCCTTGGCGGACGCGGACGAAAGGTCCCGGCACGCGTCCGTTGAACGTCCAGAAAATATACTCCGTCGGCTCGGAGATCCCTTCCATCAGGAGTCCTTGAACCTCCGAAGTTTCAAGATTGAGCCTCAGCGTCGCGGGCTGGTCCCTCTGGATTGGCGCCGGAACCTCCGGAGCGTAGCTGATGGGGGCCTCGGCCATCTCTTGAGCCGCAAGCGGCATGGCCAGGGCCGCGATCGCCGCGGCGGTTCGAGTCCATTGTCTTAACCTTCTCATTATTTTTCCTCCTCTTTGATTTTGTTTGGGACGGCATAAAGCTCGTTGAAGCGCTCCGGGTACCGCCCCCGGAACAGCTCGATGAGGCGCATGCGGTGGCGGGACCACGTTTCGGCATGCGGACCCGTTTTTCGGGCCAGCGAGTCATAGACGAGAAACTTCCACAGGGCCTTGGCCTCCTGAAGGCTCAGCACCGGGCAGGCGCCGCAGCAGGGGGGGCGCCGGCGAATTTCCTCGACTTTCTTTTTCCATCCGTCGCGCGTCGCCACAAGGATGCGCGGATCGGAGAGCGTCTCGGGACGCAGGCGGCGCTCGGCTTCCTCCAGCCGGGGATCGAACTCCACCATGGGGGAGTTGATGACGCGCGAGGTCGTCCTGAGAAACCCGAAGACTTTAAGGAATACCTCCCGGTAAGTATTCTGATGCTCCGGGGGATAACCCGAGACGTCGATTTCCACCGGACCGAGGTCCGCCGGATAGAGAGCGGAGGTCGTTGTCGAAGAAAGCTCCACGGAGGCCTCAAGAGCCGGGCAACAAAAGAGAAAGCCCGCCATTGCCAGAACCCATGGCAACGCCCTTCTGTTTAACGTCCACTTATGGCCCATAGTCTTTTCTTCGCGGCCCGCTCACAAAGGATTCATACGAAGCAGCGCGGCGCAGAACACCACGACGAGTCCTAAGATTAAATTGACGCGGGCCCAGAAAATGGTCCGGCGCCGCAGCCGCGCGAAATCCTCCGTGCCCGGCGCCGCGACCGTCAGGCCGGGGCCCCACAAGAAAGAGTGAAGCAGGCTCAACGCCACCATGACCGCCGTCAGCAGCAGCTTCACCGAAAGAATCGCGCCGAAGCTCCCTTCAAAAATCGGACCCCAAGCGCCGATCCGGGAAAGCTTGTAGGTTCCGGTGAGGGCGAGCGCCACCAGGCAACCCCATTCCGCGTATTTGAAGCGAACGCCCAAAGCGCGAATGAGCGGCATACGGATTTCCGGGCTCATGTTTTTTAAAAGAGGGTTGAGGAGGAGGGCGGTGAAAATCATGCCGCCGACCCAGGTCGCGGCGGCCATGAGGTGAGCCCAATGAATTACGGCGTCCATCCAGAGCATAGTCAGTACAAGTTTAGCAGAATTTTTTCCAACAAAGCATGCGCCGGCGCAGCTTTTCCCGATTTTGACGGGATCATCGCCCTTTAACGCAGCAAATAAAGGTAGAAGCTGCCCGCGATGATAAGAAAAGCGGACGGAAGGGTCGCGGCCCGGCAATATTCCCAAAATCCGACGCGGGCTTGATCCTTGGCCGTCTCAACGACGATGAGATTGGCCACGGAGCCGATCAAAGTCAGGTTGCCGGCCAAGGTGGACGTCATCGCCAGCAGCAGCCATAGGGAGTCTTCCTTGCCAAGCCCCGGCAGGATGTGCGCCAGGAAAATAACGCCCGGAACATTGCTGACGACGTTGGAGACGATGACGCTGCAGAAGGCCGCCACCGACATCCGGACTCCCAGACCGCCGGCGCTCAGGCGCGTCAAGGCCTCGGAGACCAGCGTGAGCGCTCCGGATTGCCGCAGGCCTCCCATGACGACGAATAAACCGGCGAACATCAGCAGCAGTTCCCAATCCACGTGCCTGAAAGCGTCGCGGGGTTTGGCGGCGCCCAACAGAATCAGCAAAGATGCCACCGCGAGGGCGGCCAAGGGCGGATGGACGTCCCACGCAAAAAGGATCAAGAGCAGGGCCGTGGCGCCCATGCAGGCGTAGAGCAGCCGGCTGCGGACCGGCGTTTGAGGGTTGAGGTCGAGAACGATTTTCCGCTCGGAATTGAAATCCTCGGGGTAGAGGCGGCACAGGAACCAGTAGTTGAGCAGCAGGCCCGCCAAGCCGAGCGGCAGCAGCGCCCTCACGAAGGCCCCGAAAGAGATGCCGGAGTGGATGGCCACGATCATGTTTTGCGGGTTTCCGACCGGCGTGACGACCGAGCCTATGTTGGCGGAAGTCGCCAAAGCGATGAGGTATGGGTTTGGGCGCAGGCGCGCCTTCCGGGTGACGCGGAGGACGACCGGCGTCAGCATCAGGCAGATCGTGTCGTTCATGAACAGGGCCGAAAGCAGGCCGGAGGAGGCCGTCAAGAGGGCCAGAAGCTGGCGGGGGGACCTGGCGTTGCGCAGGACGATGAGCTCGATTTGCTCGAAGAATCCGGAGATCTCCAGGTAGCCGCTGACGATCATCATCCCGAGGATGAAGACCAGCGTGTCGAGATCGACCAATTGGTAGGACTCGCTCAGAGGCAATACTCCGAAGACGACCATGGCCGTCGCGCCCAAAAGCGCCGCAGCCGGCCGGTGTATGTGGACGCCGGGAATATTTTGAAAGGAGATGAGCAGGTAGGTCAGGATGAATATCGTCAGCGCGGCGGTCATGGGAAGCGATGCGGCGATTGTATAAGTTTTTTGTGCGGTCTTCTATGCGCGGCGTTGCCGCTTCCGTCTTTGACGAATTTTTTTGCTAGGATTTAATGATGGCCTCAAGCGCGCCGGGTTCTTGCTGGAGCTGCGGCGTTCAAATTCCCGCCGACGGCTACCGGCGATCCGACTCCTGCCCGAAATGCGGTCGCGACACCAGGGTCTGCCGCAATTGCCCGTTCTACGACCCCGCTTATCGCACCCAATGCCGGGAGGACCGGGCCGAGCCGGTGGCGGAGCGCGAAAAGGCGAATTTCTGCGAATTTTTCACCCCATCTTCCGCCCCCAGGCAGCCCTCCGCGGATTTCAAAGGCTCAAGCGCCGCGAAAGCGGCCTTCGAGAATCTGTTTAAAAAAAAGAATTGAGCAAGCGCGAGCCGCGTCATTGCGGAAAGCTTGCGGCAAAAGAAAAAGCCCCCGCCGAAGCGGGGGCTTTTCAAAAATACTGGGAACTTGCTTACCTCAAGGCCGGGGTCGGCAGGTTGATGGACTTGGAGGGATCCACTTCAAAATACTCATTGATGGAGAGAGGGCTCCCGAAGCGGGCTTCCATGAAGTTCTTCAAGGTTTTAACGGAATTGACCTCCCAGAGGCAGAATGCGCTGTTTCCTTCCTTGTTGGCAACTGAGGAAACCAGCGTGATGCCCGCCGGCAGCTTAGACAGCTCCTGCTTGGCGACCGACCAGAATTTCTCGGTATTTTCGATTTTGTGTTTCACGCCGACAAACATGTTATTGTCCTCCTCTCGATTGATTTCACTGGCTACGACCCGTTAATGATGCAAAATAAAAAATCGCTTGTCCAGGATTTAACATTGGATACGGTCAGGTCTTCCCCGGATTCATGACATGCTTGATGAGATGAAAAATCGAGTTTCGGCGGCTGGTTTGGGTAAGCACCAGGACCAGCGAGAGGGCCAGATAGATGCCGGCGAAGGCGTAGCGCACGGCCGATTGCGGGAAGAAGATTTGCAGGCTGAATAAAATAAAAAGGGCCAGAGCCTCGCCCATGGAAAAGTTCAAGTTCATGAGCAGGACCATCCCGAACAGGGATTGGGCCGACGTGAGAAATATTTCCTCCACTTGCCTGGCGTCCAGCGGCATCGCGCCCAGGCTTCCGGCCGATAAGCAGTAAACCATCGGCAGCATGCCCACCAAAAGCGTCCACTGGTTGACTTTTGAAGACACCAAGGCCCGGAGGCCGACCCCCGGCCGGCCTTTCACGGCGAAAAGGATGGCGGCGATGAACTCCGGGGCTTCGGAAGCCAGCGGCGCCAGCCATTGCACCAGAAGGAATTCCTCGATGCCCAAATGCCTTCCGGCCTCCAAAATGCCTTCCGCGAAGGGCTCGGCCGACAGGCATATGGCCGCGGCGGAGAAAACGAAGAGCGCGGACACCGTCAAGCGCCGCGTGGCTTTCGGCAAGTCCGCGATCGTGCGCGCCGTTCCCTCCAGTTCCGGCGCCTCGACTTCGGCTCGCGTGGAGAGGTAGGCGTAAAGGGCGAAAAGGGCCAGAAGCACCGCGGAGTCCCATATGGAAAGGGTGGCTTTGATCGGCAGAATGATGGAATAGACGGTCGCGGCCAGCAGCGTCACGAGTTCGAGAGCGTTGTTGTCGGTGAGGTGGATTTCCCGTTGGCGGCGCGACCACCAGCACGCCAACAGCACGGCGGGCCAGCCGACTCCGATCAGCAGCCGGTTGGCGCCGGTCATGTTGGCCGTCGCGTAAGCGGTGTAAACTGGGTTTTTGCCGGCGGTCCAGGCGAAATACATGTCCACGGCGTATTCCGGCAGGACGGTGATGAGGGCCAGAAGCCCGATCGAGATATTCTGAGGAAGGTCCATTTCGGCGGCTTCGGCGCCCCACGTCAAAAGCAGGGCCGCGCCGAAAATGCAAAGACCCGGGAAAACCGCGGTCCAAGGCTGCGGAGCCGCGAATCCCAAAAATCTCTGAAGCAGCCATTGCACGCACATGACCGCGGCCAGGAGTATGAAGGCAATGTGCCGTTTGTGATGGCCGTTTTGGACGGAACCAGGAGCGTTTGACTCTTGAGGAAGGCGGTTTTCGTTCATGGCGTCAATATCCCGGCTCCGTCAGTCTTTCGATGATTTCCCGGGCTTGAGGAAACTGCCTCAAGGGCTCCGGATCCGACAATATCCGGTGGAGCAGTGATTTTTGTCCTTCCGGAAGCAGAAGATAGATGGCGGTGGAATGGCTGCGGTCGCCTTTGTAGCCTGCGGGCAGCGCTGATCGCGAGGGTTCGGGGCAAACGCAGCATGATGCCTCTGATTTCACCTTTTTTTTCCGAGCATATCCGCGTAAGCCCCCTGGAGCAGCTCCGTCTTGGCGATATGCAGCCGCCTCATCCAATCGCCGGCGATGGTTTTTCCTTCCTTTGCGCTTTGCCCCGGCCTCAGGCACGCCTCGATTTCTATAAATCTTCCAAGCCCCTCCACTTCGTCGAAATGAATTCTTGTCCGCCCCGCGAGAAAAAGAATTCGTTTTTTCTTGACAGTCTTTCCCTCGCCCAAGGCTTTCGACAGCAATTTTATCATCGAGTCAGGGTCGGGAACCGGAGAGGTCTCGAAATGCGAGCGCTTGGACCCGGCGCGATCCGGCCGCTGGTAGAAAATCAGATAACTTTCCTTCTTTTTTCCCAGGACCCGCAATTTAAGCCGGCCGCGCCGGCAATGGAAGAAGACGTCCTCTTGGACAAGTTCCCGGCGGACGCCGCAAAGTTTTTTGGCCCGGCTCAATTGGTCGTCCCAATCGGCCGCCTTGGCTTTGATTTCGATATTGACGGGCATGGGCGTCAGGAGGGAGCGGAGGGGGCGGAGCGCCTGCGCCAGGTGGGGCGCCCGGGGCGGTAGCCCCGGGAGACTTTGGGGATGTCCTGGGCATGAACGTGGTCTTGCAGCTCGCGCCCCGCCCGGCGGCGGCGGGCTTCAACGGCGGCGCGCGGAGGCGCGGCGGGGATCAACGCGTCGCAGCCGTTTCCTATCAAATCCCGCCGCCCGGCTTTCAAAAGGGCCTGCCGGACCTCGAAGTAATTTTCAGGCTTGAAAAACTGCAGCAGCGCCCGCTGCACGCCGCGATTCCTCATATTTTTGGCGATGGGAAGCTCCGCTCCCGTCATGGGATCGCGCCCCGTGTAGTACATCGCGGTCGCGACGTCGAAGGGGGCCGGGATGAAATCCTGGACTTGATCGGGCCTGTAGCCGTTGCGCTTCAAAAATACGGCCAGCTCTATCATCGCGCCGACGTCCGAACCGGGGTGGCTGGCGATGAAGTAGGGAACTAAGAACTGCTTCTTGCCGGTCTTTTTATTTTCCTCCTTAAATTGGCGGGCAAAATCCTCGAAAGTGGAGTGCGGCGGCTTTTTCATCGCGGCGAGCACGCCGGGGTTGACGTGCTCGGGGGCGACCTTCAGCCGCCCGCCCACGTGATGCGCGGTCAACTGCCGCATGTAGCCGGGAGAAAGCCGCGCCAAATCCATGCGGATGCCGCTGGCCACCACCACCTTCTTTATTCCTGGGACCTCGCGCGATTCTTTCATCAGTTCCACCAACGGGCCATGATCGGTTCCCAGGCATTTGCAGATGACCGGGCTCACGCAGCTCAAGCGCCGGCAAATTTTTTCGATCTCGGGTTTGGCGCAGCGCATCTCGTACATGTTGGCCGTCGGGCCGCCGATATCGGAGACGGTTCCTTTAAATCCGGGGTCTTTGCCCATGGCCTTGAGCTCCCGCAGCACGCTTTCGCGGGAACGCGATTGGATCGCGCGGCCCTGATGGGCGGTGATCGAGCAGAAAGTGCAGCCTCCGAAGCATCCGCGCATCAGCGTCACGGAGTCTTTGATCATCTCGTAGGCGGGGATCGGCTCGCGGTAAGACGGATGGGGTTTGCGCGTGTAAGGCAGGCCGTAATAGAAGTCCATGCGTTCTTTGGAGACCGGCAGGCACGGGGGCGTTTGGACCACGGCGCGGGTCCCGTGAAATTGGACGACGGTCTTGGCGTTGTAGGGGTTGGTCTCGCGATGAATGGCCGCCGTGGCCTTAAGAAATTTATCCTTATCTGATTTCACCTCTTCATAAGAAGGGATGTGGATGACCCCTTCTCCGGCCGGCGGCGGCGCTTCGCTGGCGCCCATGGCATAGGCCATTCCGCGCATGTCCCGCATGTCTTTGACCGTTCGGCCGTCTCTTAGACGGCGGGCCGCTTCCACGATGGTTTCCTCGCCCATGCCGTAGGCGACGATGTCCGCCTTTGAATCCAGCAGGATGGAGGGCTTGACCGTATCGCTCCAGTAGTCGTAGTGGGCCAAGCGGCGCAGAGACGCTTCCACCCCTCCGGCGATCACCGGCACGCCGGGGTAGGCTTCCCGCGCGCGCTGACAATACGGCAGCGTCGCCCGGTCGGGACGCAGGCGAATGCGGCCGCCGGGCGAGTAGGCGTCGTCGTTTCGCACCTTCTTATTGGCCGTATAGTGGTTGATCATCGAGTCCATGTTGCCGGCGCTGACGGCAAAAAACAGGCGCGGCCGCCCGAAGGTCCGCCACGGCGCCGCGCTGCGCCAATCCGGCTGGCTTAAAATGCCGACCCGGAAACCGGCGGCTTCCAGAGTCCGGCCCAGGATGGCCATGGCGAAAGAGTAGTGGTCGATATAGGCGTCGCCCGTGACGAATACGACGTCGACGTTGTCCCAACCGCGGGCGAGCATATCCTCGCGGGTCATGGGAAGAAATCGCGTGTCGATGGATTGGGCGGGCATGGGCGGTTCTCGAAGAAAGTCTAACCCGAATTCCCCAGTTGGGAATTCGCCCGCAGGGCCGTCGCTGTAAAACAGCGACGGGGTTGTCCGGCGCCGCAGGCGCAACCGCAGTTGCA